>CBFDDM010000006.1:0-52406 GCA_965603565.1 uncultured Anaerolineales bacterium
TCTAGACTGAAGTTTTATCCGGCTTGATCCTCGCGCACCGAGCGCCAGAGAAGTGCCCGTTCGCCTGAGGAATCAACGCGCAAATCCGAGAGCGATCGCACCTGCTCAAGTCTCTCGCCGGTCGTGTAAAGGAATGTAAAGCGCTTCCATCCTTCTGCAGCGATCGGCCTTGGAAGTTCAAATAACCGGCCAATCTGAACTTTGATATATGGCTCGTCGGCGCGCGGATTGTCAGGCTCATCGCTCAACAATTCCCTGCGTCGGACGAGTTCGTGACCCTTCACCGGCGCTATGTAGCGGACGGACCACTTCTCAGCCCCAAATGCCGAAGTGAGATAAAAGGCAATCCACTCGACATCCACGGTTTTAGGCGCGCTCTGCACCGGGATGCGGTACCATCCCAAAACCCTGGCGATCTCCAGGTCGCGTTTCGCTGGAAGGACCGCTACAAGGACCAGATCCTCCGGATGGATTTCCATTTGCTTTCCCCCTTTCCAGGTCCAATCCGACAGTTAATGCGCTTCGATTGTTCACCTGGAAACGGATCGTGCAGAACGGATCCGTTTCCAGGTGGTTTTTATCGCCAACTCAGGATCGCTTAGAGGCCAACTTCCTCATTGAACGCCTCGATCAGGGCGTCGATCTCAGGAATTTGCTCCTGAATCGATGTCCAGTAATCATGATCGTACCACTGGTCAACCAACTCATCATGGTCTCGGCCTTGCTGCTCGACCCATGTGAAGTACTTCAAATTATGAACTCGGCGACGATCTGTGTAGCGCATGTCGAGCATATGGTCTGTTGTGAGACCCATAAGGTATTGTGCGAAATCGGCGGCTGCGTTGATTTCTTTGTACTTCCCCATGCTTTCGTGCATCTCATCGAGTCGACTCTGGTACAGATCCATCGAATCGGTCAGTACTGTGATTACCACGTCGTTGCTGTTGAGCTCGTAATATTTCGAGAACTGGATCGCCATCGCCATATTGGCAATACCGGAGAAACCAAGCAGGTCCAATCTCGAGACAAAATCTTGATCGACACCTTGATTGACCAGATATTCTCGACCAGCTGGCTCATTGAATAACCTCGCAAGGTTGACAACGACGTCATCATCCAACGCGATGACCATGTCTGTGTTTTTCACGTTATGAATCCACGGAACGTGTTTATCGCCGATACCCTCAATGCGATGGGCGCCGAAGCCGTTCTCAAGTAGTGTGGGGCACTGCCAGGCTTCTCCCGCAGCGATCCTGCTGTTGGGGAACATCTGTTTGAGGTAATCGCCGCATGCGATCGTTCCAGCAGAACCAGTGGTAAGTGTCACGCCGGCGAAGCGATCGTCCGGCCCCATCACCTGATTGAGGACTTCTTCCATCGCGTGACCCGTCACGTCATAATGCCACAGGTAATTGCCAAATTCATCAAACTGGTTGAAAACAACGACATCTTCACGCGTTCGGCGCAATTCCCAGGTCTTGTCGAAAATCTCCTTGACGTTCGATTCGGAACCAGGTGTCTTAATCACCTCGCCAGCGACTGTCGCCAGCCAGTCGAAGCGCTCACGGCTCATTCCTTCGGGAAGGATGGCGATGGATTCGCAAGCCAGGAGTGTCGAATCGTACGCTCCGCCCCGGCAGTAGTTTCCAGTGGATGGCCATACAGCCTTGTCTCGGGTTGGGTCAAATTGACCCGTCACCAGGCGAGGCACAAGACAGCCAAACGTCGCCCCGACCTTATGTGCCCCGGTGGGAAACCATTTGCCTACCAAAGCAATGATGCGTGCATCGACTCCCGTTAACGAGGAGGGAAACTCAATAAAGTTCACACCGTTATATCCACCGCCCGACTCTTTCGGTTCATTCTTCCAGGTGATGCGATACAGGTTGCGGGGGTTGATATCCCAGAGACCGATATCCTTGAGATCATCCTTTATCCGGTCGGGGATCAGATCAGGATCTTTCATCTGGGCGAATGTCGGTATGATGATTTCCCGCTCTTGAGCCCGTTTGACTGCCTTTTCTAACTTCTCTTCATGCTTGCTTAAATCAATCATTAACTCTTAAATCTCCTTTCGAAATTTATTCTTCGTTAGTGTCCGGCGCCTCACGCACAATGTAGAGTGGGCGCCCTTTCGCTTCATCATAGATCCTACCGATATACTCACCCAGAATACCCAACGATATCAGCTGCACACCGCCCAGGAAGAGCACGGCGATAAGCGTGCTTGCCTGGCCAAAGAAGGCCTGGCTGCCCATCAAACGCAGAGCGATCACGATCGGGATCGCAAGGATGCTAAGCCCGGCGCTGAAGAAACCCAGATATGTAGCGATCTGCAGTGGGAAATAGGAAAATCCTGTGATCGCGTTTAACGCCAGGCGCAGCATCTTTTGGAACGGGTATTTCGTCTCGCCAGCGTAGCGGGCAGCGCGCTTATACGGCACACCAATTTGACGGAAGCCCACCCACGCAACCATCGCTCGCGGGAACCTGTGGCGTTCACGCATATCCGAAAGCACCTCGACGACCTTGCGGTCCATCAAGCGAAAATCCCCGGTGTCGACCGGAATATCCACATCCGTGATGCGGTTGATCAGCCGGTAGAAGAGCGCGGCGGTGAATTTTTTGAACCAGGTCTCACCTTCACGCTCAGCCCGTACGGCATAGACGACTTCGTAACCCTCTCGCCACATATCGACCAGATCCGCGATCACCTCAGGTGGATCCTGAAGGTCCGCATCCATGATCACAACCGCCTGGCCACGAGCGTAGTCCAGCCCGGCGGTGACCGCGACCTGATGTCCGAAATTCCGGGCAAAAATGACAGGTTTTACGTGTGTATCCTCTTCCGCTTTGGCGAGAATCCAATCCGTTGAGCCATCTGAAGATCCGTCATCGATAAGCAGCAGCTCCCAGGGTTCGTCGATCTGCTCCATGGTGGCGTTGACCCGACGGTGTAGTTCAGGCAGGGATCCAATCTCGTTATAGACCGGAACTGCGACGGAGAAGACCACATCTTTAGCCATCGGTTCATTCCTTCCCAATTAGACCTTTAACGCTGATTGCAGCGCGTCAAGCGAGGGCTCTATGACCGGCGCGTCACCGGTGGCTCTCATGCTTGCACCGACGTCCTTAAGCCCATTGCCGGTGTTGAGCACAAGCACTTCGTCTCCTGATCCCACCAGACCACGCTCGACTGCGGCGATCATCCCTGCATATGAAGCGGAACCGGCTGGCTCAGCGAAGACCGCGACGTCTTTGCCTAACTCGACGATCGCATCCAGGATAGCCTGGTCCGATACGGCGATGTACGCGCCGCCGGTCTCCGTTGCCGCACGCAGCGCCCGCAGGCCATCGCGCGGAAGGTCGACCGAGATGCTGTCCGCCAGCGTGTCGGAAGAGACTGCTTCGATCTGTTCCGTTCCGGCTTCGAAGGCGTTCGTTATCGCCGCCGATCCTTCGGATTGCACGCCAAAGATGCGCGGTATCCGCTCGATCCATCCAAGCGCATGCAGATCTTTGAAGCCTTTATGAAGTCCTGAGATAATATTGCCATCCCCGACGGACACGAAGACGACGTCTGGTGCAAACCATTGATCGCCCTGATCAAAGCCGCTCAGCCCGGACAGCTGTTCGCATATCTCGAACGAAGCAGTCTTCTTGCCCTCAGCCGTGAATGGATTGTAGCCCGTGTTGCGGCAATACCAACCGAGCGCATCTGAGGCTTCCACGCTCAGATCAAATGCGTCATCATAATTGCCATCGACGAGAAACACTCTCGCCCCGAAGATCATCAACTGAGCGATCTTCGCTGGTGGCGCCGTTTTTGGGGCAAGAATCACCGCCGGGTGAGAAGCGGCTGCCGCCATCCCTGCCAGGGCTGCGCCCGCATTGCCAGTTGATGCCGTAATCGTAACCTGCGCATCCGTCTGCTGGGCGCGAGCCACAACCACCGCGCTCGCTCGATCTTTAAATGAGGCTGTGGGATTGCGGCCATCATCCTTAAGCCAGAGCTTCTTGAGGCCATATTTGGAAGCCTTAGCAGGTAGATCGTAAACTGGAGTCCAGCCTACCGCGCGCAGCGGCGTTCCCATGTGACCGGGATCGTGTACTGGAAGCAGGTCCAGATAGCGCCATATGGATTGGTCCCGGGAGGTTTCGATCTTTCCGGGTGAAGCGATCTCTTTGATATGGTCAATATTTAAGATGATATCTACATTCCCGCCGTCATCAGGACATGTGTAAGTCAATTCATCCGGTTTGTAGGTCTTTCCACAAACAGAGCAGCGGTAGCCGACAAATAGATCCATATTATCCTTCTCCTGAGGCACCGGGTGAAAATGGCTTGCCAAGCGCGTTGGGGGCACTCACGCGCAGCACATGCCTCAGGCGCGACCGGTACCGTTCTGGCGCCAACACGATCAACCTCTCGCTCAGATCGCTCCCTACCAACATCAAGACAGCGATCATCAATACCCATGGTGTGGCGTTGAACGCCACAACTGAAACTTCAGGGAACCGACGTTGGAGCACGGTGGCCAGAGCCTTGCTGGCGCCAAAAAGCAGCGCCCCGAGTGCGCCGCGGATGGGGGACCAGCCACCAAAGATCACGATCGCCAGCGCGATCCATCCGAGGCCACGGGTATGTCCTTCACTCCAGCCGAGTTTGATATCCAAGGAGTAAGCTGCGCCGGCGATGCCCACAAGCGCACCACCTACGATGGTGTAAACATAGCGCAGCCGCTGGATGTCGACGCCGCGGGCGAACCCGGTCTCAGGCCGATCGCCGGCGCTGCGCAGTCTCAGGCCTGCTTGCGTCCGGAAGATCCACCACCAGGTGAAGCCAACGAGCACATACGCAAAATAAACGACGGGGTCATGATCGAAAAAGATCCGGCCGAGTATCGGGATATCCTTCAGGATCGGAATGCCCCAGTGCGTCACCGATTCGCCCGGGATGCGGCTGTAGTTTTGTCCCAGGAAAGCGCTCAGTTCCTCGCCAAGCAGCGTGAGTACAAACCCGACCGCGAATTGATCCTTACGTAACCGGATCGCACTGAACGCCAGGATCGAGGCGAACAAGCCCCCGATGAGCGCCGCAGCCAGAAAACCGAGCCATACGCTTCCCGTCAACAGGCCAGCGACAAACCCGGTCATGGCCGCCAGCAGCATCGTGCCATCGAGCGAAAGGTTGACGATCCCGGCACGCTCGGTGATCGTCTCGCCGCAGACAGCGATCATCAACGGCGTCGCCTGCAGCACGATCGAGGCGAGGACGCGAACCCACTCAAGTTCATTCATCTGCGAGCGTCTCCCCTTCCCTGGCGCCAAACAAACCGAGCCGGCGGTAGTCGCCAAATAACAGCACAAGCAGGACCAGCACGCTGGTGAGGATCCCGCCCAATGAGGAGTGCAGCTGTGTGCGCAGCTGCAATGAAATCGAACCGTTCAGGACCGCTGAGAAGAAGAATGCGATAAATGGCACCAGAATGACGCGGAACAGCGCCAGCATCACAACCAGCAGTGCCAGAAATCCGATCCCTCCCGAAATGCTCTGACGCAGGCTGTCAAACCAGCTGAGCACACGCACTGCACCACCCAAACCAGCCAACGCGCCGCAGAACATCATTGCGAATACGACCTCCCGCTCGCTGGATACGCCCAACAGGAAAGCCGAGCGCGGATTGCGGCCGAGGGCGTCCAACTTCAACCCCCAGTAGGTGCCCCGTAGAATGAAGTAGACTGCCGCCACTGCGACGATCGTGAGCAGCACCGAAAGCGGGCTCAGCCGCGACTCGCCCAGCAGCGGGAAAAGTGCCTTATCCGGAAATGGAACCGTGCCGCGGAATGTGCCACCTTCGGGTGGCTGCCATGGTCCCGAGATTAAAAAGTTGGTTAAGATAATCGCGACGTTGTTGAGCGCCAACCCGCCGAAGATCTCATGCACGCCGCCGCGCGTCTTAAGCAGCGCGGTCAAGCCAGCCCATAGCGCCCCTGCCGCCATCGCGATCAGGATCTCGGCGGCAAGCAGGATCGGGCGCGGCGCATCGAATCTCAGCGCCAGCCAGCTGGCCGCAACAGCGCCCATCACGATCTGACCCTCCACGCCGATGTTCCACAACCCGGCCGTGAAAGCCACGACCAGGCCTGTGGCGGCCAGCGTCAGTGGCACCCAGAACGCAGCCACACTGAGGACCTTGGCTTGCGTGCCAAATGCCCCCTGGATTAACGCTCCAAAACCTTCAAACGGTGATACACCGAAGAGCAGAAGCAGACCCGAGGTTATTGCCAGTGAACCGATAATAGGCGCAAGTGGCCATAATCTTCGCAACCAGATGCGGCCGGTCATATTTCGCCGCCGATCATGTGACCCAGTTCGTCGGTCGTGGTTTGATCCGCTCGTACAATCCGAGACATGCGCCCTCCAGAAAATGCGGCGATGCGATCGCTTCTTTCTACGATCTCATCCAGATCGGCAGAGTAGAAAACAATCGCTGTGCCGCCTGCGACGCGTTCGAACAGCCGCTGCCAGATCCATTCTGCCGAGCGTACATCCAATCCACGTGTCGGATGCTCCAGCAGCACCAGCCGTGCCGGTTTGCGCAGAAGCGCCAATTGAGCGCGCTGCTGGTTGCCCCCGGATAGTTCTTCCACATTGGACGAAGGTTGACCGACAATCTTGTATTCCTCAATCCGTTTTTTGGTGAGTTGTTGATAACGCTCGCGCTGGATCACAAACCCTTCCTGCGGTTCGGCCAGAACGAAATGTTCAACCAGATCCAACCCTGCTACCAGACCTGCTTCAAGGCGACCCGCCGGCATGTAGGCCACCCCCGCATCCTTGCGTCGATGATAGCTAAAACGGGTTATGTCTAGTTTATCGAGGAAAATTTTCCCCTCTTCAATATCTTCCAAACCAGCGACAGCACGCAGAAGCAGCTGCTGTCCGCTGCCCTCCAGCCCGGCCAAACCAAAAACTTCGCCGGCACGGACTTCAAGTTCAAGCGGCCCAACCGCTATTCTTCCATCAGCCACATGTAGATTCTGCAGCTCGAGCATGGCTTGCTCTTTTACGTGTGAAGCTCTCTCGGTTCGCTGGGGGAGCTCCTCGAACATGAGATCGACCAGCTCTTGTTTTGTAGTCGGCAGCTCGATCTCCCCCACCTTCTTGCCTCGGCGCAGCACATAAACATGGTCGCAGAGTTCCTGGACCTCTGATAATTTATGCGAAACGAGAATAACGATTTTACCGTCTTGATGGGCGAGCTTTTGTAGAGAGTTGAAAAGCAATTTTTTCTGATCCGCGCTGATGCCTGTGGTGGGTTCGTCAAGAATGAGCAGGTCTGCGCCTAGTGATAACAAACGAATAAGTTCAAGCTGCTGACGCTCCCCGAGGGAGAGAGTGTCGATGTATTCCCGCGGATTCACTTCGAATCCGATACTTTCTGCGATTGCGTTTAGTTCACGTTTGGCCTGTTTCTGGTCAAACGCCATCATCCCACTACGACCAAGCACATAGTTTTCAACCACACGCATGTTCGGTTCATCCAGCGGATCCTGGTAGATCATGCCAATACCGCTATCGAGAGCATCCGCCGGCGAACCAAAATGGATGACTGCGTCATCGATTTTTATCGTCCCTTGATTGGGTTGGTGAAATCCCGAAAGCACCTTCATCAGGGTTGTCTTACCAGCGCCATTCT
This sequence comes from uncultured Anaerolineales bacterium, assembly GCA_965603565.1. GTDB lineage: Bacteria > Chloroflexota > Anaerolineae > Anaerolineales > E44-bin32 > E44-bin32. The sequence continues at coordinate 7,704 of CBFDDM010000006.1, forward strand.
CACCCAGCACGCCGTAGATATTGCCTGGCATGAATTCAAGGCTAATACCATCGTTTGCCTTGACCTCACCAAAGTACTTTCGAATGTCTTCAAGCTGAATATGCATTTCGCCGCCAGGGTGCATGGGGGGAGCGTCTGCGACGCTCCCCCCATCGATAAGCTGGAATGGGGTCCGGGCTACTCGCTCGGGCCTTCCATACCTTCCAGAAGCTGGGGCAGGTACCAGACCTGCTGATCGGTAGCTACCTCTCCATCCTCGAGGTAAGTCGTCCCATCTTGCAGATTGAGCGGGCCCTGCCACACGACGACATCGCCTGAAGCGAGGCCATCGATAAATGTCTCCAGATCCGCTTTCCATTCATCCGTCAAGCCAGGGCCATGGATCCAGCCGATCGGGGTTACGGATCGGTCAGTGAGCGAATCCCATACTGCTTCATTCCACTCAAAGTCCTGCTCCCAGGTCCCATCCTGAACGGACTGAGCCATCTCCAGATAATCCGGGCCCCAGTTGAAGAACGGGACACCAAGACAAATCTCTGGTTTTTCGTCGCAGGCGCCGACATAGTCATACGGTACAGCGAATACGCGCTCACCCTGATCGGCGCGCTGTCCGCTTACAACAATTCCCTCAGTCGTGTCAATACCGCTCAACACGACGTCGATACCTGAGTCGATGAAGTTTGTAGTCACTTCGGTCGGATCAAGCGTCACGCCGGGAATATTGAACCAGAAGCCGATCCATGTGACGGTGTATTCCAGGTCATCCGGATTCAATCCGCGGAATTCATCATAGCAATAGCGTGCGCCGAGGAAGGCAGAAGCTGCCAACCGGCGGGTCTCGAAGTTGATCAGCGGTCCAAGATAGCCGAGCTGACCGGTTTCTGTCGCGAGTGCAGCTGCACATCCCGCGATCGCCTTCATGTCGGGCATGCGGCCCATCAGGTTGCCCAGGTTCGGCGGCGCTACACCTGCGTCGCGACCTTCCTCCCAGGCATCATCGCCGGAAATACTGATGAAGGTGACTTCGGGGTATTTCTCGGCCGCACCGACCGTATCTTCCTCAAACTCATCGGAGGTCGTGAAAACGAGTTGAGCTCCATCGGCGACCATATCATCAACCACACCTTCCAACGTGGCCTCGGGTTTGTCAGCCGGGTTCAGGCTTTCAAACACAATCATGCGTGAGTCGGGCATATTCTCCTCGACGAAAAGCCCACCTTCATAGTGCGCCTGGCTCCAGCCACGATCATTGCGTGGACCGACGAGCACAATACCGAAGACAAACTCCTGCTGCTCCTCTGGCACCGCACCTCCGCCACAGGCGGTGAGTATCAGTGCCGGGATGATCAGCAGAGCCATCAATCGAAATAGGAATCTCTTATCCATGCGAAGCTTCTCCTGTACAAATCGGGTCGTTTGAAGCACGAACATCCATCGAAATCATAGTCTGAGCGAACAACCACCTCCTCTCCAGACTCCGTTCACTCCCAGGTTCACTCGCAATCCCGCTTGCTTGCCTCGTTTCAACCTGCCGACGGGATCAGGAATGTAGCCTTACTATTTCAGTGTTTCTCTTCACGCGCATACGGCAGTCCAAGTGCTGCCGGCGCGCCCACGCGCTTGCTGATCGCCTCCCACCAGGTGATGATCACCAGCACGATGATCGTGAATAAGTAAGGCATCATATTCAGGAAAGACGCCGGAATGGTCGTACCCGCCGCTTGCATGCGGAACTGAATGGCGTTTATGCCGCCAAACAACATCGCCCCGATGATCGCTCTCAGAGGGTCCCACGTCGCAAAAATAACCAGCGCGATCGCGATCCAACCCCTGCCGCCCGTGATGTTGTCCGCCCATCCCTGCAGGTAGCCCAGCGACAGATGCGCTCCGGCCATGCCCATCAGCATGCCACCGAATATTGTGTACACATAGCGTGTGCGGATCACCGGTACACCCATCGCATCCGCCGCGATCGGCTTTTCACCAACCGCCCGTAGATGCAGGCCGAACTGGGTCTTATAGAGGTAGAACCACAGAATCGGCAGCAACAGATACAAGATGTAGGTCAAGATATCCTGGTTGAAAAAGGAAGGTCCCAGTATGGGAATTTCGCTCAAGACCGGCAGCGGTGTACGCACGAATTTGGGACCCTGAAGACCGACCATCGTCGTCCCACCAGGGCCCAGCCGCTGGCCCATGAAACTGGCCAAACCCGTGCCGAAAATGGTCAGAGCAAGCCCACTGACAACTTGATCGGCACGCATCGTGTTCGCCAGAAAAGCATGGATGAGTGCAAGCAATCCACCGACAAGGATCGCAGCCAACAGCCCAAACCAGGCGCTATCACTGTGGTAGGAAACGGCAAATGCAGTGGCTGCGCCCATCATCATAATGCCTTCCACACCGAGGTTGAGCACGCCTACACGCTCTGTATAAATCTCGCCCAGCGTTGCATATAGCAGTGAGGTCCCCGCCCGGATTGTGATGACCAGAATGGATACAATTAATGCCGCTGTCATGAGGGCTCCTCTGCTGGGACCGCTTCAGTTGTTCGAAGCAGACGAACTCGGTAATTGACGAATATCCATCCTCCCAGCACGAAGAACAGGATTGCGCCCTGGAGCACAAGTGCAACAGCAGCCGGCGTTTGAAGCGCGATCTGGATTTGATCGCCCCCGACAAGAAGCGCGGCCATGAAGAATCCAACAAAAAGGACCGCCCAGGGATTGAGGTTGGCCATCCACGCCACGATGATGGCCGTGTATCCATAGCCGACTGTCAAACCTTGATAGAGACGGCGGGCGATACCGGACACTTCCGCCATGCCCGCCAGGCCGGCTAAACCTCCCGATAGCAGCATCACCAGTAGGATGTTGCGACCGATGCTGATCCCTGTATAGCGGGCAGCGCGCTGGTTCTCGCCGATCAGACGGATTTCATACCCCCAGCGGCTGCGGCTGAGCACGAACCAGACGATTAACGCGGCGATAACTGCAAAGATGATCCCGAGATGCACCCTTCCCACCAGTCGCGGCAGGATGGCCTCTTGCGGAAACGGCGCTGTTCCAGGGAAGCCAAAGCCATCGGGGTCCCGCCATGGCCCGAGGTAGAGATATTCCACCATCAAGATCGCAATGTAGTTCATCATCAGGGTGGTGAGGATTTCGTTCACGCCGATGAAGGCTTTTAGCAGCGCCGGGATCAGCCCCCAGAGGGCGCCGGCAAGCATGCCAAACAGCACCATCGTCGGGATCGTGAGCGGATCCGGAAGGGCATCGCTCAAGAACAAGGCCACATAGGTAGCCGCGATGCCGCCCAATGCCAGCTGACCTTCCGCCCCGATGTTCCAGAAGAGCATCCGGAACGCGATCGACACGCTCAAGCCGGTCAGCATGAGCGGGATCGCCTTGACGAGCGTCTCGGTCAACGCATATTGAGTCCCAAGTGAACCCACCGCCATGACACGATAGGCTTCGAGCGGGTTGACACCGAACGCAAGCAGGATGAGGGAACCAAAGAGGAGCGCGAGCAGGAATGAAACGATCGGGACCAGGACCGTCGCGCGACGCGAGCGGGTGAGACGTTTCTCGAAGACGATGTTCATCGGTCGCCAACCTCCTGAACCCCCGCTTCAGTCTCATGTTTCTGCTTCTCGCCAGCCATCATCAACCCAATCTCCTCCGTATCCGCATCCTCAGCATCGACGATGCCCATGATCTCCCCTTCGTAGAACACCGCGATGCGGTCGGCCAGTTGGACGAGTTCATCGAGTTCCTCGGAGATGAGCAGGATCGCAGCGCCCTGATCACGCTGTTCGAGAAGCGTTCTGCGAACAGCTTCAGTGGCACCCACATCCAGGCCTCGGCTGGGGTGCACGGCAACCAGCACGCCGCTGCTCGCATCGATCTCACGCGCCAGCACGACCTTCTGCTGGTTACCGCCAGAGAGCAAGCGAGTGTCGGTCTGGATCGATGGCGTGGCGATGTTGAAACCCTGCACAAGGTTTCGCGCAAACTTGCGCAGCGCCTCGTAGTTTAGCAGCGGTCCGGTGGCAAGCGGCGGTCGCCGGTACGCTTTCATCGCCAGGTTATCCGATACAGGTAAATTGGGCACCAAACCCACGCCTAATCTGTCACCCGGAATGTGACTCACCCCGACTTCGATTGCCTGACGTGGCGTGCAGTTTGTGATGTCTTTATCGTTCACCTTAATCCTGCCCCTGCTGATCGGGCGCAGGCCGGTGATCGCCTCAGCGATCTCACGCTGACCGTTTCCCGCAACACCGGCGACACCCAGTATCTCGCCGCTGCAGATCGAGAACGTCATGCCTTTCAAAGCCGGCAGACCTTTGTCATTGAGCGCCTCAAGTTCTTCAACCTCGAGCACTACCGGTCCTTTCTCACAAGGTTCTTTATCGAGGCGGAAGAGCACTTCACGACCGACCATTAATCTTGCTAATTCAGATTTCGTCGTCTCGGCGGTCTTGCGCGTGGCGACCACCTCGCCGTCACGCAGCACCGTGACCCGATCGGAAAATTTCATGACCTCATCTAGTTTATGCGTGATAAAAATGATCGCCTTGCCTTCCGAGGTCATCTGCCGCAGGATCGCAGCCAGTTCCTTGGATTCCTGGGGCGTCAAAACTGCGGTGGGCTCATCAAGGATGAGCACATCCGCACCTCTGTAGAGCAGCTTCAAAATCTCAACGCGCTGTTGTTCACCAACCGACAGCTGCCATATGAATGCTTGTGGATCCACATTCAAGCGATAACGCTTGGATAATTCCAGAACTCCATTTTCAACTGCATCACGATCGATCACAAATTGAGCGGGACGCTGACCGAGAATGACGTTCTCGGCGACGGTCAGGCTTTCCACAAGCATGAAATGCTGGTGGACCATGCCGATGCCTCGGTCGATCGCATCACGGGGTGAATTAAAGTGGACCTGCTTGCCATCCAGGAAGACCGTGCCTTCCTCGGGTTGGTACAGACCAGCCAGCACGTTCATCAGTGTGCTCTTGCCCGCTCCGTTCTCCCCCAACAGGGCATGAATGTGGCCGCTGATGACCTCCAGATCCACATCTTTGTTGGCAAGCACGCCGGGAAAACGTTTGGTGATGCCGCGCATTTCAACCGCAGTCGTCGAATGTGCTTCGCTCATTGATTGCCTCGTCTGGTGGTAAGTGACGTTCCCTCCGGCCGTTGCGGCCGGAGGGAACGAATGTTGTGATATTTACTCCTCAAGCGTGCCGACAACACCCTCAACGAAAAAGGACATGCCGAGCATGTCGCCATCGCTCATGCACTCGCCATCGGCCACCGCGACAGATCCATCCTGTGCGTTGATAGGTCCACAGAAGACGTCCCAATCGCCGGAGTTGATACGCTCGCGCTCGCTCTCTACGAGAGAGACGACATCCTCGGGAACACGCGGGCTGAAGTCAGCCAGCTCAACAACGCCGTCGGCCAGGCCTCCCCAGAACTGATGCGATTCCCAGGTGTCATCGAGGACGTTGCTCACCGTGTCGACGTAGTACGTCCCCCAGTTCCAGATCGGACTCGTTAAGACGGTGTCGCCTACGAACTGCGCCATATCGGAGTCATAACCGATGCTGAGCGCACCACGCTCCTGGGCAGCTTTCTGAGGCTCGGTCGTATCCTGATGCTGGGCGATGATGTCGACGCCCTCATCCAGAAGCGCCTCTGCAGCCTCGCGCTCTTTCACGGGATCGTACCAGGTGTTGGTCCAGACAACGCGGACCTGCGCCTCAGGGTTCACTTCCTGCACGCCGAGCGTGAAGGCGTTAATACCGCGCACGACTTCGGGGATCGGGAACGCGGCGACATAGCCGATCAAGTTGGCCTCGGTCATGCTGCCCGCCACGAGCCCGGAAAGATAGCGTGGCTGATAGATACGGCCAAAGTATGTGGCCATATTGTCATTTGTCTTGAACCCGGAGCAGTGCTCGAAGATCACATCGGGGTTCTCTTCCGCCACGGTCAGCGTGGGGTCCATGTAGCCAAAGCTCGTCGTAAATACGACATCCGCGCCATTGTTGACCACATCGCGGATCCCTTTCTCGGCATCGGGCCCTTCCGGTACATCCGGCACCGTCACGGTCTCTACCTGATCACCCAGCTCTTCCTCGAGCATCAAGCGCCCACGATCATGCTCATACGTCCAGCCAAGATCTCCCGGCTGTCCGATGTAAATGAACGCGACACGCAGTTCGTCCTCGGCTTCCGGCACCTCAGCCTGACCACCGCCACAGGCGGAAAGTGCCAGAGCCAGGACCATCAGCAGGGCGGCGCTTTTCCATACGGCTTTCAATTTCATTCCGAACTCCTATCCTCTTTATCAAATGTCTGGATTGAATTACCACAATATATCGCCTAACTCGTTGCAGCACTCGTTGCAGTCCTTCACCTCCTCTTCTCGTCAGCTAGTGTTCCATTTGTCCGACTTCAGGGGACAATAAGTGTCCCGGTCTCACCTTTGAGCGCACGCTCGATGTTCTCCGGATTGGTGATCAGTGCTTGCTTTCCACCTCTCTCCAGGAATCCGAGGATGGCGCGGACCTTCGGCTCCATGCTCCCCTTGCCGAAATGACCCTGCTCCAGGTACTCCTTCGCCTCGTCCAGGCTCATGCGGTCAAGCCATTCCTGGTCAGGCTGATTGAAATTGATGGCGACTTTCTCAACGGCAGTTGAGATTAGCAAGAGATCGGCTTTTAGGCTAGTCGCAAGGAGCGCAGAAGCGAAATCTTTATCGATGACCGCCTCGACCCCGAGCAAGCCCCCACCTTCTCCTTCTACAACCGGGATGCCGCCACCACCGACGCTGATGACGACGAACCCATTCTGCACGAGCTTGTGAATCGCATCCGCTTCGATGATGCGCACGGGCAGCGGCGATGGAACCACTCGCCGCCAGCCGCGACCAGCATCCTCAACGACACTCCAGCCCTCCGAATCCGCCCTCTCTTTTGCGGTCTTTTCATCCATGAACGCGCCGATGGGTTTCGAGGGATTCTCAAAGGCCGGGTCATTCTTGTCGACGAGCACCTGCGTCACCACCGTGGCGGCTAACTTATCCATCGAGCGTTCCTGGAACTCACCATAAAGCGAACGCTGGAACATGTAGCCGATGGCGCCTTGCGTGTCCGCACCGCAGTAATCCAACGGTACGGGATGCAGTTCGTGAAGCGAAAGCTCTGCCCGCCGCAGAATGAAGCCCACCTGCGGGCCATTTCCATGCGTGACGATCACATCCCAACCCTGTTCGATCATCCCGGCGATATGCTCCATCGATTCGCTCGCCGCTTCATACTGGTCCGGGATCGTCTGGTGGTCTTTATCCTTGATCAGTGAGTTGCCACCCACCGCCACCACGGCAACTTTTTTGTCAGCCATATGGTCTGCTTCTCCTTCTCGGATTTACATTGTTAAAGCCAGGACGGCTTTTTGGGCATGCAGGCGGTTTTCGGCCTCATCAAAAACGACGCTTTGCGGTCCATCGAGTACTTCGGATGTGACCTCGATATCGCGATCCGCAGGCAGCGGATGCATGTAGATGGCATCGTCCTTGGCCAGCGACATCAGCTCCTGGTCCGCGATCCAGTCCTTGTACTGATCCTGGATCTTCTTACCCTCTTCCTGATCGCGCGTCGTGAGCAAGGGGCCCCAGGACTTGGCATAGACTACATCGGCGCCCTCGACCGCCGCTTTCATGTCGTCGACCAGCTCAAAGGATGTCTTGTACTTCTCTGCTTGTTCGCGGGCCTGCTCCATGATCTCCGGCATCAGCTCGAATTCCTTCGGGTGCGCCAGCGTCACATCCAGCCCGAATCTCGGCATCTGCAGGATCAGCGATTGGGGTACGGAAATCGGCTTCAGATACGAGGAAGCATAAGCCCACGAAACGACGATCTTACGGCCGCGCAGGTCGCGGCCTTTCTTCTCGACGATCGTCATCAGGTCGGCCAGGATCTGGTGCGGATGGTAGTACTCGCACTGCATGTTCAATACGGGCACACGCGAGGCCTTTGCTACCAGATTGAGATAGCGGTTGCCGATGCCCCAATCGACATGCCGGATGGCGATGCCATCGAAATAGCGCCCGAAGATCTCGCCCATCTCCGTTTCCGTATCGCCGTGCGAGATCTGCGTCGTGCGCGATTCGATAAATGCCGCATGCCCGCCCAGCTGTGCCATCCCCGCTTCAAACGAGCCGCGCGTGCGCGTGCTCGAGAAGAAGAATAGCATGGCCAGCACCTTGTCGCGCAAATAGGCGTGTTCTTCGCCAAGGGCGCGCTTGCGCTTGAGATCAAATGCGACGTCCAGGATCGTCTCGACCTCTTCTCGAGTGAAATCCAGGTCGCCGATCAGATCCCTTCCTTTTAGATAGGTTTGCATGAGTTATCAATCTCCTTGGTTTGTATTCGTTCATAAGAAGGGATTAGGGACTGGTGATCAGGGATTTGGATGAAATTACAACCTGATTCCTAGTCCCTGCTCCCTTGCTCCCCAAGTTACTCCATCGCCCCCAGGATCGATGCCAGGATGCCCATGCGCATGACCACGCCATTGAAGGCTTCCTGCCAGTAGCGTGACCAGCGGGTGATGTCCACATCGGGCGGGATTTCATCCATGCGAGGTAGTGAGTGCAGCAGGATCGCGTCAGACTTGGCCTTCGTCTCCAGCAGCTCGCGGGTGATCTTGTAGTTGGCCGGCGTCATGCCGACATCCTCGCCACGCTCGTCGCGCGATTTTGTGTAATCGGGCTGCACCACCGGCTCCACCAGGATCACATCCGCGTCCGCAATGGCCTCTTCGACATGTTCCGCTTCCGAGTAATCCAGGCTGTAGTCTTTGATCTCTTCCTTGAATTCATCCGTGAGCGACATATCGGGCGGGGATACGAACGTGATCGGGCAGTCGAACTGCGTCAGACCATGCGCCAGCGAATGCATCGTGCGCATGCGCATGTCCCCGACCGCCAACCACTTCAACCCGTCGATGCGGCCTTTCTCGGTCAGCACGGTGTATAAATCCGTGAGGATCTGGGTGGGGTGTTCGCCCCAACCGTCGCCACCGTTGATGATCGGCACAGATGCCCATCTGGCGGCTTCGTGCGGCGCCCCTTGCTGGAAATGGCGCATCACGATCACATCGCCGTAGAACTCGAGCATCTTGACCGTGTCTTTGATCGATTCCTGGTAGAAGTCCCCGGCGCGCGTCATCTTCGCATCCGCAAATCCCGTGACCTGCCCGCCCAGGCGGATCATGGCCGCCTCATGCGCCAGCCGCGTGCGCGTGCTTGGCTGGTAAAACGCCGTGACCAGCGTCTTGCCCGCCAGCAGATCGGTATTCCGGCGATCCCGGGCGATGGGTGCAAGCCGGTCGCAGATCTCGAACAAACGGAAAAATTCATTCCGCTCGAAATCCTTGAGTGAGAGTATGTCTCTTCCCATAAAGCTACGCATTAGTTATGCCTCCTGATTTGGCTCGCCTCTCGGCGGCGATAAGTGGAATAAATACCCTCTCAAATTCAGACACTTTGCACTCTGCGAACGATCGAGAAACGAAAAGTGCCTGGCAGAAAATAACTAAATGAATGGTCGATCACGTGTCCTTCAGCTGTGCGCAGCCACGCTTCCATGCACAGCAGCACATCACCGCGCTGGATGCCGAGCTCGCGCGCAACTTTCGCCGAGGCGGATACAGCCGTGATCTCAGTTTGAGACGTTCGCACGCTGGGCTCCTGATTTTTGACCAATAGATCGAGGATCGAGCCCCTGAACTGCTTCTCACGAACCTCCCGGGGCAGGTATTCCCCCGGCAGCGAATCGATGAGGAATGCGATCGGCCGATCGTTTGTGCACATCACCCGGGTTACATCGATCACGCTCGCACCGTTTTCCAGCCCAAAGCGCTTCGCTTCCAGCTCCGTCGTCTGGCGCTCACTGATCTCCAGCTCGCCCATCTCGATCTGCAATCCAATTCGGCGAGCGAGCGTCTCGAGGCTTTCAAGTTTCTCGATTCCGGTTTCGATGACATGCGGCGGACGGGTCACCAACGTGCCAACCCCCTGCTTGCGCACGATCACGCCCTGACCTTCGAAAACGCGCATGGCTTCGCGCAACGTGGCCCGGGAAACGCCCAATTTGTGAGCCAACTTGGGCTCGGAAGGCAGATATGTGCCGGGCTCGACCTGCTTGATCAGTGCGGCCAGGGCTTCGGTCGTCTTCATATAGAGTGGACGAGAATCCTTACGGCTTGCCATGTCGGATGAAATCCATGCTCTCCAGTGATTAGCCGGCTTTAATAGGGACGACCTCGAACGCGTTGACGTCGACAAGCCCTTTATCCGAGATGCGTAAATCGGGGATGACGACCAGTGCGAGTAGGCTGAGCTGCATATTGGCATTGTTGAGCGTGCAGCCACAATCCCGGAAAGCTTGAAGCAGCGCTTCCGCCTTCTCCGCGACGACTTCGGCACGCTCATTCGACATCAAACCCGCGATGGGCAGCTCTACTTCCGCGAGCACCTCGCCATCTTTAATCACGACCTGTCCGCCGCGCATCTCGGCCAGCCGGTTGGCAGCGCGTGCCATCGCATGTTCATCCGAACCGACGACGATCATGTGGTGTGAATCGTGGGCGACCGTCGAGCCAAGCGCGCAGCCTTCATCCAGGCCAAAACCCTGCACCAGCGCGACCTGCACTTCACCGGTGCCCTTGTGCCTCTCGACCAGGGCAACTTTAAGCAAATCTCGCTGCTTATCGATCGGGATTTCACCGCCGATGATGTTCACCGGCAGATTGAGGTGCTTCGTGGGGGCCTGGTTTTCGACGACGCCGATGACGTTGGCGATAATCTCGCCTTCACCAGATACCTCTATCTCGAAGTCACCGGCGGTAAGTTCTTTGCCGAGATTGACCGAGTTCTTGACTTCCTCCGGATAGCTGAACGAGGGCAGGTCGACGGTCATCTGACCGCCTTCGGCGACCACGACGCCGCGGGCGATCACCGTCTGGACATCGATCTTGTTGATATCACCGACCAGCAGGATATCTGCAAAACGCCCGGGCGCAATCTGACCAATATCCTGGCTGACGCCAAAATGCTCAGCCGTGTTCAGCGTTGCCATCTGGATGGCAGTTATCGGTTCCGCCCCTTGCTCGATAGCATGGCGCACGACACGGTCCATATGGCCATCATTGACCAGCGTTCCCGAATGCGAATCGTCCGTGACCAGGATGAAATGGCGCGGATCCAGGCCATCTTCGGTCACGGCGCGGATCTGTGTGGCCACATCATGCCACGCCGAGCCAAGCCGCATCATCACCTTCATCCCCTGGCGGATGCGTGCCCTGGCATCTTCTGTCCGGGTGCCCTCATGATCGTCCTGTGGACCACCGGCGACGTAGCCGTGAAACGGGAGTCCGAGGTCCAAAGAAGCATAGTGACCGCCAATGACCTTCCCTGCCTGACGCGTTTTGGCCATCTCGGCATGCATTTTTTCATCGTTGAAGAAAACCCCGGGGAAATTCATCATCTCTCCCAGACCGATGATGCCTGGCCAGCCCATCGCCTCCTCGACCTCTTCAGGACCGATGGCCGCGCCGGGGGTCTCCAGACCAGGTGCTGACGGAACGCAGGAAGGCATCTGCACCCATACATGCATAGGCTGCACAGCCGCCTCATCGACCATCAGACGGACGCCTTTCAGTCCGAATACATTGGCGATCTCATGGGGGTCGACAAACATACCCGTCGTTCCATGCGGCAGCACGGCACGCACAAACTCGGTGATCGTGACCATCCCCGATTCTATATGCATGTGCCCGTCAAGCAGACCCGGCACCAGAAAGCGATCCTCGGCTTCGATGATCTTCGTCTCGGGGCCAATGGTGTGTTCGGCATCCTCCCCCACGAACGCGACGCGCCCATTCTTGACTGCCACACTTGTTCCAGGCAATATTTCGCCACTTTGCACACAAACCCAGCGTCCGTTGCGAATCACAAGGTCGGCTGTTGAACGACCCATAGCAACGTCTACAAGCGCCTGGCTGATTTCCTGCCATTCGTCCGCGTTCATACGTGTCGCCATGAATAACCTCCTCCTAGACCCTTATCCCTCTCCACGTGCCAGCCGGGTGGCTGCTTTATTGTGACTCTCGATGAGCACATCGAGCTCGAGGGTCTGCATCTGCCCTTCCGATACGATCGGCCTACCATTAACGTAGTTGTAATCGACCTTTACCGGTGAGCAGAAGATGATCGCCGCGACGGGATCATGCAAAGCGCCTGCATACTCCAGCCTGTCGAGTCGAATTGCGATGAAGTCTGCACATTTACCAGGCTCCAAGGAGCCGATGTCATCCCGGCCGAGAACCGCGGCCCCACCTAATGTGGCCATTTCCAGGGTCTGGCGCGCAGTCAGCAGGTCAGATTGTTCGTCGATGGTCGCATCGACCGCCTCGCCGACGCGGGACAGCAGCATAGCCAACCGCGCTTCGGCGATCATGTGCGAGCTGTCGTTGCTGGCGGAGCCATCCACCCCGAGCCCGACATTTACGCCATTGGCAAGATAACGGCGTACGGGAGCAATGCCGGAGGCGAGACGCATGTTGGAAGAGGGGCAGTGTGCAACCCCCATCCCGCCGCTGGCCATACGCTTAACTTCAGCAGGATTGATGTGCACCGCGTGCGCAAACCACACGTCTTCTCCAGCCCAGTCGAGCATCTCGGCATAAGCCAACGGGCGCTCCCCAAACTCCTCAATACAGAATTCTTCTTCGTCGAGTGTCTCGGCAAGATGTGTGTGCAGATGGACGCCGTTGGCGCGTGCCAGGGCTGCGGATTCGCGCATCAAATCCTGGGTCACGGAAAAAGGCGAACAGGGCGCAACAACGATGCGTGTCATCGCCCCGGGATGTGGGTCATGATAAGCGTCGATCACCCGCTGCGTGTCTTCAAGGATGAATTGCTCATCTTCCACAACCGAATCGGGTGGTAGACCGCCATCGCTTTCCCCCAGGCTCATCGACCCGCGTGAAGCGTGCAGACGCAATCCGACATCCTTCGCTGCTTCGATCTGATCATCGAGGCGACAACCGTTTGGAAAAATGTAATGATGATCTGAAGCCGTTGTACAACCTGTTAACGCCAGCTCCGTCAAACCCAGCCGGGTGGAGATGCGCATGTCCTCTGGTGTCATACCCGCCCATACTGGATAGAGCGTCTTCAACCAATTAAATAAATTCGCGTCCTGCGCAGCGGGCAGGACGCGGGTCAGCGTCTGGTAGAGATGGTGATGGGTATTGACCAAACCGGGGAGCACGATATGCCCGCTCAGATCAAGGACATCATTTGCTTCCTTAGGAAGCGATTCGCTTGGACCAATATCCTCTATCCATCCATCGCGGATGAACAACCCACCGTTTTGAATTTCCTGGCGCTCGCCGTCCATCGTGACCAGAAGTTGTGCGTTCTTAACGAGTAATGTCGCCATGCGATCTCCTTCAATCCATACAGCGGAAGTCTAGCACTGGACAGGGAAAAGCGTCAATTGTCAGACAACATAATCCGGTATGCAATTCGTCATGCTTAAATGAAAACGCCGGCCGAATTCGGCCGGCGTACACTTATTTTGAAAGTCAATCAGGCGACGGATCGCTTGGCGCCTGTCAGCGTGTTGTTCAGGAGACCCGCGATGGTCATGGGGCCAACTCCACCGGGGGAAGGCGTGATCGCACCGGCGACTTCTTTTGCCTCCTCGAATGCGACATCGCCCGTCAGGTAGTAACCTCTCTTCTTGGAGGGGTCATCGACTCGATTGGTGCCGACATCAATCACGTACGCGCCGGGTTTAATCCAATCGCCCTTGACCATCTCGGGGCGACCGATGGCGGCGATGAGCACATCCGCTTCTCGACATCGTGCCGGTAGATCCTGCGTGCGCGAATGGCAAATCTGCACCGTGGCGTTTTCCTTGACCAACAGCAGCGCCGCCGGCATGCCCACGATGTTGGATCGACCGAGCACAGTGGCGCGCGCCCCTTCCAGCTTCGCGCCCGCCTTTTCGAGCAGGATCATGACGCCTGCAGGCGTGCAGGGAACAAACTGCGGTTCGCGCCCTTTTTGCGCCAGACGACCGATATTGACCGGATGGAAGCCATCCACGTCCTTATCGATGCTGATCGCCCGTAACACCGCCTCCTCATCCAGGCCCGCTGGAAGCGGCAGCTGGACCAGGATGCCGTGCACCTCTGGATTCGCATTTAATTCCTTGACTAAGCCCTCAACCTCTTCCTGGGTGGAATCTGCGGGAAGCTCGTGGTGGAAGGATTCAATTCCCACCTCTTCACAAGCCTTGCGCTTCATGCGCACGTAGGTGTGCGAGGCTGGGTCCGCACCGACCAGAACCGTCGCCAGTCCCGGTTGAGGCCCGCCTGATGCCACTAACTCCTCTACCCCCTTGGCGACCGATTCGCGCAATTCCTGTGCGATCGCTTTGCCATCGATGATTTTTGCCGTCATGTTCTGCTCCCTTGTTTGATTCGAATATGGTGGCCTATGGATAACATGGACAGGGCTACTCGAATCGAGTAGTCCTGGAAATTACGATTGTGCTAACCTGCACAATGATTATGCACGAAGGTGAGAACGCTGGGCAAGTACAGAGTTCCAGTGTGCAACCTGACACTTCTCACATCTTGTTTACCTGTTAGAAACAGCACCCGCCAGGTATGACCTGCGACTTTCAGGGGAACGGGCGCCAATCGGCATCGAAGTCTAACGCCGAATCGGTGGTCACCAAACCATAATTTGAGCAGTTCGACCGGGCGATTGCGATGTTGTGGTTGGTCCCATCCGGCCAGGTTTCAAAAACGATCCACTGTCCATCTGGAGACCACCTGGGCTCCGCCATCGGCTGGGAGGCGTACTCGCCCTCGGGGCAGACACGTGATAGACGTGCGCCACGATCCTCGAAAGGAGCCACCATCAACCGGGAAAAGTTATTTATCAGCCGCTCGAACAACACCAGCGTACCGTCCGGCGACCAGGAGGCGAACGTGTCTTCCCCGTCCACGCCGGGTGTGAATCGCTGCACATCGCCACCATCGGCCGGCATGAGCCAGATCTCGGTTTGGCCACCTCTTCCACTTGTGAAGATGATCTGGGTCGCGGTCGGCGACCAGGATGGTTGGCGGTTGTGGGCAAGATCATCGTTGAGGTTAACCAGCTCTGTACCATCCAGATTCATACGGTAAATCTGTGGTCGGTTGTTGCGCAGGGAGGTGAATGCGATCCGCCCACCGTTGGGGTCCCAGGCCGCATCGAAATCGCCGCCAGGAGCAGTGCGCAGCTGGATTGGATCGGAGGGGTTACCCTGACGGTCGACCTCGATCAACCATAAACTCGAGCCGGGATAGGTATCTTGATTGATGCGGCACGGTGAGGTGAAGATCAGCTGCGCACCCGACGGGGACCAGGTAGGTTGGCAAGCACCATCATTCAGATTTGTGAGCTGACGGATGCCTGTGCCATCGATGTTGATCAAATAGATCTGAGTTTTGCCCGACCGGTTGGAGGCGAATGCGATCTGTCCGATCCCCCCGCCGGTGGGCGTCGCCGTGGGTTGACCTGACCCTGTAGGCGTCGTCAGGGCTGCGACGATTTTGGTTGGCGCCTCTGTCGGGGCCGGCGGGGCTGTATCAGTGGGAGCGATGGTAGCGCTTGGTTGAACCAGGTTTTCTGCCTCCTCGCTGGCTTCAACGATAGCCGGATTCTCTGTTTGCGGCGGAGAACTGAAAACCGTGGCGAGCATCGGGGCGATCCTCGGACCCGCCAGAATACCGCCGGCAACGATCAACGCCATGACGCCTGCCGCGGCGATCCAGCGCGTTGGGATCCGCCGGCGCTTGCGCGCCGGTTTGGGAGCGGGCTCTTCGTCCTGCTCTTCAACTTCCGGCGCATACTGCTCCGGAATAATCGTGCGCTGCAAATTTGGGTAATGACGAACGACGGTCGGATTCGTCGCTCGCGTCGAAGCGCCCAACGCAGCAGCCAAATCGGGAATGGACTGATAGCGATCGATGGGATCTACAGAGAGCGCTTTGGCGACCACGCGAGCCAGCCCCGGGCTGACCATTGGATTCCGTTTGCGAACTGGGGTCAGATCGGCACGCCCCATCGCCCGTTCGAGCGAATCTTCGGGTATCGAGGCAGTCAGTGCGGCGTAAAGGGTCGCACCCATCGAGTAAACATCCGTGCGCGCATCCGTCCGCCCGGTCCCGTACTGTTCCGGTGGGGAGAAGCCGGGCGTCATCGCCTTGGCGCCCGTGGTAGTCGTGCCGCCTATTTCGACCACCTTGGCTAAACCAAAATCAACCAGCATGGCACGTCCATCGGGCATGATCTTGATATTTCCAGGTTTGATATCGCGGTGTAGGATGGGAGGTGTGCGGTTGTGTAAATACGCCAGCGCATCGCAAATATCCAGGAACCATGGCAGACACACCGTCTCGGAGATGGCGCCATCGTTCTCCAGCCGCTCTCGCAGATCGATGCCCTGAATGAAGTCCATCACGAGGTATTGGCCTTCCCCCTCGATCACGAAGTGGTCCGTGACGCGCGGCATGTTTGCATGACGAAGGCTGGCCAGAATCGTGGCTTCTCTGCGGAATTGACGGGCATACTCTTCGGTCGTGAAGAGGTTCTCTTTAACCGCTACAGCGACACCGAGATTGATATCGAACGCCTTGTAGACGGCTCCCATACCGCCCTGGCCAAGGACACCTTCTATTCGATAGCGGTGGCGGAGAATTCCGCCGGATTGGAGGGGCATAAATACCTGAGCGATTCCAAGGTTGATGGTACAGCGAGAACATTGTAGCAAAGCGGATATGATTTGACTACCATTTGCGCCGTTTGGCAGGCTGTTGTAAGAAAAGGTACAGGTAACGAGAGCGCAGCCAACGGGCACCCCGGCACAATCTCCACGCTTATGTTAGAGTTGCAAAAGACCCACGACCCACGCCGGGATCTTAAGAATGCGAACTCTTAACCGCAGATTCTTACAACCACTATTCATTGCATCTTTCATATTGCTCAGCTCGGCTGCCTGCAGTTCGGATGCGCAGGTGCTGAGCGAGCCAGCACTGGTATCCCCGCAAGAACCACAGACGAAAAGCGCAGCCTCTCCCACGCCAACGGCTTCTCCGCAACCGACGAACACCACCGCTCCGACGCCAAGCCATACGCCGACACGTCTTGCTCCTGAAGGCACGCCCACCCCGTTTGTCATCGGGACTAGCGTGGCGGGAGAGCCGTTGGAGGTGTTTACCTTCGGTGATGGACCTTCAAAGCGCATGATCGTGGCAGGTATGCACGGTGGTTATGAGTGGAATACGATCGCGTTGGCCGACGAGCTAATCCGGGTCCTGGCTGCGCGTCCGGACCTGATACCGGAAGAAATCACTTTATATATCTTGCGATCGTTGAACCCTGATGGGGAGCAGCGCTCCACAAGTTATAAAGGACGGGCAAACGAAAACCTTGTCGATCTGAATCGCAATTTTCCCTCACATTGGCAGCGGCAATGGCCGCTCGATGGCTGCTGGACCTACACATTCGTCACTGGCGGCTCACACCCCGCTTCGGAAGCGGAGACGAAATCGTTGATGAACTTCCTGCTCACCTATCAAATAGAGGCTTTGATTAATTATCACAGCGCGGCGCTGGGCATCTTCCCTGGAGGGCAACCGCCGGATGGGGCTTCTATCAGCCTGGCCGAGACAGTCGCAGCCGTGAGTGATTATCCTTATCCTCCAATAAACACTGGCTGCACATACACCGGTCAGTTGATCGATTGGGCCTCCGATCAGGGAATCGCCGCCCTCGACATCGAGCTGACCAACCACCAGGAAACCGATCTCTGGATGAACTTGAAGATCCTGGAAGCTTTCCTGGCCTGGTCATATTAGCCCCTGCGACCCTTCGACAAATAAAAAGAGCCGGTGCCTGGCCGGCTCTTCCGATGAGCTGCGCTGGAACCTCATCCGCGCTCCTCCAACCCACCGCGCTTGCGGCGGTCGCGCCAGGCGCGAGCCAGGCTCTGAATGAAACCACCCAATCCTCTGAAAACGACATAGGGGAAGAGTGCAAACCAACCCACATATGGGGTCAGGCAGGCCAGAACGAGCACGCCGCCCCCACCCGCTATCTGCCTCCAGCCATGCGACTCTGGGAGCACACGCTCGGAGACTAGAAGCACCATCGCGGTTAGCCCGAATACCGCCGCAATGACTAATGCCGAGATCAAGAGCAAACCCACAACAGAGAAAAACGGGCTAGCGGTGTTTTCGCCCAGTGCCCAGAACCCCAAACTCAAGGCAATCAGGAGAAGCGCATTCACGAACCCGATCGCCAACGATCTCCCGCCGGCGTCGCGCGCCTTCTGCTTGGTCTCCTCGATCCAGGAATTAAACAAAACATGCAACACGATGAAGAGGGCAAGAACACAGAAGAATACGACGATGCCGAGAAGTAGAACGATCAAACCTTGATCCATTTGAAGCCTCCTAATGATGATGAGCCCGGCAGCACCGGCCGCCCATCCGGTAGATGTTATGCTACGAAACCCTTGATCGCTGCATCCCCCCACCATCGATCAGTAACCGGTTGACCATCAACCACAAAAAGAAGATGCCTGTCAAAATCCCCGTCCAATGCAGCCAGGTAAATTGGAATGTGGGCACCCCAGCAAAACCCGGCATGGGAACCAGATCCACCGCATTGCGGATATCGATCAATCCTGCTTTCACCTGACTGCCTATCCACATCCCTCTTTCTCCTAGCCAAAGCAAAGAATTCTTCAGCGATTCCTGCAAGAAAAAGCTTGAAAAACTGCTTGTGATCCTTGAGCCGAAGATCACGAGCAATACAACCGCAAGAACAGCCTCAAGGCTCAACACCCCGGCGAGCAGCTTCCAGCGACCACGCTGAAGCGTCTCAAGAACCCGTGGGACCATATCGCTGGCGAGCGATAGCTCCTCAGACTCAGCGATGAGTGCGAAGAATGAACGGCGCGTCTCAACGTATTGGCGACAACCGCGGCACTCGCCCAGGTGTGCTTCGATACGCTCGGCTTCCGCATCCGTCAGTTCTTGATCAATATAAACATCCAACGTAATTTCATCGGGGTGCTTGCTAAATGCTGGTTCAGACATTGGTCGCTAACCTCCGGGCAAGTGTTTGTCGAGCCCGATAAAGATGGCTCTTAACGTCGCTCATCGATATCGAAAGTGCCTTAGCAATTTCCTTGTAGCTGAGCTCCTGGAAATGGCGCAGTTGGATCACAGCCCGGTAATGAGGAGGCAGCTCAAGGATAGCCTCCCTGACTCTGTTTTGCTGCTCTCGCGCCACCTGTGCTTCTTCCGGTCCTCTGCTGAGTTGCTCACTTGGCGTGTCCATTTGCTCATCCAATGAAAAAATAAGCTGATTGTTCCGATTCAATTCGTTGATGCACAGATTTGCGGCCACCCTTCGTATCCAAGGACCAAACGGTCGAGTGTCGTCATAGCTATCCAGGCGCTGATGAGCCCTGATAAACGTGTCCTGGGTTAGATCCTCGGCCAACTGGCGCTCGCTCATGAATCGATAGCAGACGTTATAGACCGATCCTTGATAGCGCTGTACGATGACACCATAAGCCGGTAGATCCCCGCGTCGGGCACGGATGATCAAAGCCTGATCCGTAAGTTCTTCCATCTCTACTAGTTTATACAGGGAAATGCGCTCGAATGTTGCATTAGCAATAAAAAGAGCCTTCCGTCTAGAAGGCTCTTGAAGTTTTTGCTTGTCGACTTGCGGAGTTAGGGCTTGACCTCTCCGTGGCTAAAGAGTCCGGTCAACATATCATGACGGTCTTCGATCTGCGGCCACATCACCTCAATGAAATGCTCCGGGCCCTGCCAGACGAAATCTTCCCATTGACGCTGCGGACGTAGATAGAGCGAGATAAGGTACATTGTCCCCCGCATGATCTCCATTTGCTCGAGAGACAGTTCTTCGCCCTTGGCGTAAGCCCGGATCAATGCGAGCCCGATAGGATCAGCCATAGCGCACACCTCCTCGATTATCAGTATAAACTACGTGATGTCTCGAGCATTAGCCCGCAGCCGGTTCATCGCCTGTGACTCGATCTGGCGCACGCGTTCACGCGTGATGCCCATCGCATCGCCAACTTCCTGTAGCGTATATGTGCGCCCGTCCTGAAAACCATAACGAAGCATTATCACACGCGCCTCACGCATCGGTAACTCATCCAGGACATCCTTTATTTGTTCCTGGATGATCATCTCGGTTGTGGCTTCCTCCGGCGATGAAGCTTCATCGTCGGGGATCAGGTCCGCAAGTGTGCGGTTCTCATCGTCATCCTGCGGGAGCTCGAGCGAGATGGGCGTCTGGCTTATTCGCATGGTCTCGAGGACCTGCTGAGGGGTCATCTCGAGAACTTCGGCGATCTCTTCTTCTGTCGGTTCACGCCCGAACTCCTGCATCAGCTCATTGCGAGTGTAGGCGACTTTGTTGATCTCGATGTTCTTGTGCACAGGCAACCGGATGATGCGGGCGTTATTGTCGATTGAACGTGTTATCGCCTGGCGTATCCACCAGGTGGCATACGTGCTGAAGCGGTTGCCGCGCTCCGGTTCAAATTTCTTCGTGGCGCGCATCAAGCCAATGATCCCTTCCTGGACGAGATCCAGAAGCGGGATGCCCCGCCCTGTGTAGCGCTTGGCTACACTGAGCACGAGCCGTGTGTTCGCCAGCAGGATCTTCTCCTGGGCCATCGTGCCTTCTTCAATTGCCTGCTCGATATGTATGCGGTCCTTCTCATCGAAATCACTGCTGGCTAGCGTCTGTCTGGCTTCTTCTGCTGCGCGTATTTTGCCGGTCAGTTCGACCTCTTCATCGGATGTGAGCAGAGGCGTCTTGGTAATCTCTTCGATATAACGATCTTTCAACATACGGCTGTTGATATTGGTCAGTTTGCTAAGATCCATGGGAAAGCCTCGTTTTTTGCCGCGGAGACATACTTCATTGCGCTCCGGCTACTTTTTCTTTGCAATTCACCCCTTGATGCCCAGCAAGAAAGGTCTGCCCTGCAAGTCATCCCGGTGAGATCCAACCCCCTACCTGGATCCGCTTTCGTTTCGACCTCATCCTAGCATTCCGGATCACTTTAGTCAATAAAATTAATATTAATATTTGATATATAATAATTTGACGAATTTTGTGTGAACGTGATATAGTTTCACATCGGTCCCAAGAATCTGGAAAGTAAACTCGAGCGATGAAGGATACCCGAAAAGAGATCCTCACCTATCTGCAGCGAAATCCTGGCCTCTCCGCCGGTGATCTTGCCGAGCATTTTAATTTATCGCTTGGCGCTGTGCGCCATCATTTGACGATCCTTGAGAAAGATGCGCTGATTGTGGGGGATAGCGTGCGTCAGCCGATCGGTCGACCGTGCATCGTCTACGAACTGACCGAGAAAGGCGAGGAGAGTTTTCCCAAACAGTACGACCGGCTCTCAAACGTGATGCTCGACACGATCAAACAAGAACAGGGCAGCCACAGCCTGCGCAGCTTCCTGAGTCGGGTTGCGGACCGTATCATCAAACAATCCGGGCTCGACCTGCAGGCGGATCACAGCATAGAACTCCGGGCGCACTCACTCGCCAGGATCATGGATCGGGAAGGTTTTTCGCTTGAATGGCAGCGTAAAGACAATGAACTACGCATCATCCAGCACGCCTGTCCTTACCAATCCGTCGTGGGACATCACCCGGAGGTCTGTCAGCTCGATGAACACTTGATCCAAACCGTCATGGGGAAAAAAGCCAAGCGGCTTGAGCACCGCAGCAAAGGCGACTGCTCGTGCGTCTTCAGCATCGAACTAACCGATGAGCCTTAGGGAGCCCTCCCCCACTTTAAAACGGTAGGGTCTAACCCGTCCCCTGCCAGGGCGAGCCTGCGCGTTAAGCCTCATCAGTTGCGCGGTATAATCCTACCGGCAGGAGGTATCTATGATCACAATTACTGAATCAGCACAAGATAAAATCCATGAGATTATGGCCAAGGAAGAAGAGTCTGACCTGGCTTTAAGAATGCAGATCATGGGGCGCGGACCCGGCGGATTTCGATATTCGCTGCGTTTCGTCTCTCAGGATCAGCAGCAAGCGACGGATGAGCGGATTGATTTTGACTCGTTTGCCGTCCTGATCGACGCGGAGAGCGCGGAGAACATGAAGGGTTCCACGGTGGATTTCAAGCAGGACACCTTCCGCAGTGGCTTCATGATCGACAACCCGAATCCAGTCTGGAAGGATCCGGTTGCGCAGTCGATCCAGGAATTGCTCGATACAAAGATAAATCCCAGTGTGGGGGCGCATGGCGGCTTCGTTTCACTGCTCAATTACGATGACGGAACCGCGTATATCGCCTTCGGAGGGGGCTGCCAGGGCTGCGGAATGGTCGATGTCACCCTCAAGCAGGGCGTTGAGGTCATGATCAAGGAAGGTATCTCTGAGGTCACCAACGTTGTGGATACGACCGACCACAGCTCCGGGGAGAGTCCTTATTACGCCTCCAAGCAGGGAGAATCTGCTCTCTAGTCCAGTCGACCCTCAGTCAAACCAAAAACACCTCCTCGTTCAGGAGGTGTTTTTTTGCTGATATGGTTGATCCGCGCCCGGGTTGTCGCTGGCTCAGACTCTCTGTCGATCAGACGTCCAGGTTGCGCACTTCCTTGGCATGCGTCTGGATGAAGCGCTTACGCGGCGGGACCGCCGCTCCCATGAGCATATCAAACGTGCGGTCCGCAGCGGCAGCGTCCTCGATGGTGACCTGGAGCAAGATGCGGTTGGAAGGGTCCATAGTGGTCTCCCAAAGCTGTCCCGGATTCATCTCGCCGAGACCCTTGTAGCGCTGGATCTTAGCACTATCGCCGTCCATACCCAACTCTTTGAGCACCTGTACACGCTCGCGCTCTGTGTAGGCGTAATGCCGCTTTTTACGGTGCTCGATACTGTAGAGCGGCGGCTGGGCTACATATAGATGGCCTTCCTCAATCAACGCAGGCATGTAACGGAAGAAGAACGTGAGCAGCAGCGTCCGGATGTGGCTACCATCGACGTCAGCGTCCGTCATGATGATTACACGCCCGTAGCGGAGTCCTTCAATGTCAAACGTCTCGCCGATGCTGGTGCCCAATGCCGAGATCAGCGCCTTTACCTCGTTGTTGGAGAGGATCTTATCCAGCCGGGCACGCTCGGTGTTGAGGATCTTGCCGCGCAGAGGCAGAATCGCCTGAAAGTGGCGGTCGCGACCCTGTTTCGCAGATCCACCCGCCGAGTCACCCTCAACGATGTAGAGTTCACACTTGGACGGCTCTCGTTCCGAGCAATCCGCCAGCTTACCCGGCAAGGTGAGGCTCTCGAGCGCGCTCTTACGGATGACCAGATCGCGCGCTTTACGCGCCGCAGCGCGCGCCCGCGCGGAGGTCAAACACTTAGAAACGATCGCCCGCGCCGCGCGCGAATCGCGATCCAGGAATTCGCCCAACTCTTCCCCCAACACCTGTTGGACCTGCGTCTGCACCTCGGCGTTCATCAGTTTCACCTTGGTCTGGCTCTCGAACTGAGGATCGCGGTGCTTGACACTGACGATAGCGGTCAACCCCTCACGGGTGTCATCGCCGCTGAAATTGGGATCGGAGTCTTTCAGCAGATTGTTCTTGCGGGCATGATCGTTGATCGTGCGCGTGATCGCCGCCCGCAAGCCGGTGAGGTGCGTGCCGCCGTCGACAGTGTTGATCGTGTTAGCAAACGAATAGACAGATTCGGCATAGGCATCGGTGTACTGCATTGCGACCTCAATACCGGTCCCATCGAGTTCCTTCTCAACGTAGACAACCGGGTGCAAGGTCTCACGATTGCGGTTGAGATAGGAGACAAACGAAACGATGCCGCCTTCAAAATAGAAGGTTATCTCACGACCGTCACGCTCATCCAGCAGATGGATATCGACGCCGCGGGTGACGAACGCCATCTCTCGAAAGCGCTGAACAAGCGTCTCGAATTTGTAATCGAAGTCGCCCTTAAAGATGGTGCGATCGTACATATACGTCGTCCTGGTGCCGGTTTCCTTCTTTGGCACATCCCCTATGATTTCAACCGGACCTACCGGCGCGCCGAGTTCATAGCGCTGAAAATGAATCTTGCCTTCACGCTTGACCTCGACCTCGCACCATTCGGAGAGCGCATTTACCGCCGAAACGCCAACACCATGCAGCCCGCCCGAAACCTTGTAGCCTTCACCACCGAACTTGGCCCCGGCGTGCAGGATCGTCATCACGATCTCGAGCGCCGGTTTCTTCTTTTCCGGGTGGATATCGACCGGTATGCCCCGCCCGTTGTCCTCGACGGTTACGCTGCTGTCCTTGTGGATGATCACATCAATCTCATCACTAGCACCCGCAAGCGCCTCGTCGATCGAGTTGTCGACGACCTCGTAGACCAGGTGATGGAGCGCCTTGACGTCCGTGCCACCGACGTACATGCCCGGGCGCCGACGTACGGCCTCCAGACCTTCCAGGACTTGAATGTCCTTTGCTGCGTAGCTGCTGACCTTTTGAGTCCGCTTTGCCACCCTATTTCTCCTTCATCAAAATCGTGTAAACTTGCAAAATACTTTACATAACACGAGATCCATCGCCATTTCATGCCCGGTTTTACACTTCATGTTGAACCCCGAACACCCAAGCCAACGTTCCCTGACCAAGCCGACTCAACACACTCCCGTCCCCTAAAAATAGGTCCGAAAATGCACTCGAGCGGACTGGACAAAAGGCACTCAGAGGGTCATCCAGGTGATGATCTCACGAAAGATAATTTTACCATAGCAGGCGGCTTTCCGCTCCTCCCAGAAGCCCATTTTGGAACTAAATCAACCCCCGCCGTACAAGCGCAGGTTGGGCGCTGATTGACCCGGGTTAGCGACTTCGTTAGAATGGCCGGGAAAGGTTGCAGATGATTTCAATCTTGAGCGATTTCGGCCTGGAGGACACTTACGTTGCGGCGATGAAAGCCGTCATTCACGCGATTGCCCCTTCAGAGCGGATCCTTGACCTGACGCATGCGATCCATCCTGGCGACGTCGCGCGCGGGGCGCTTGAATTGTGGAGGATTGCACCTGCACTTCCTGCAGACACGGTGATCCTGGCCGTTGTAGATCCTGGGGTAGGAACAGATCGCAAAGCGATCGCGTTCCAAAACTCGAATTTCACCTGTGTTGGGCCAGACAACGGTCTCTTCACATTTCTGCTGGATCAGCAAGCGCTGGAAAGCGCCGTCGAGTTAACTAACCCGGATTACCGTTCTGGATTTTCCAGCACGACATTTCATGGCAGGGACATCTTCGCTCCCGCAGCAGCACACATTGCCAATGGCGTTGCGCTGCACGAGCTTGGCGATGCGGTAGAGCAGCCTGTTCGCCTGCCATCGCCCCGATTGGAGGTAGACAGACCAAATTCGATCCGCGGCGAGATTCTCTACGCTGACCGTTTCGGCAATCTGGTGACAAGCATTGGTGTCCTGGCCTACCAAGGTTCAACGTTTTCGCTGAAACCATGGGTCGAGGGCGTTGATCCGCTGGAGGTCGCAGAACCTGACCCGGCGGTGGCGTTGCCCGATAGCACCCTGCTGCGGTTGACAAACACATTCAGAGATGTACCCGATGGTTCACTGACTGCCTACATCGGCAGTTCAGGTCTATTGGAAATTGCCTTGAATGGCGGCAATGCAAGCGAGCATACCGGTTTGCAGCGCGGTCAAACCATCGAGTTAAAACTACAAGGATGATCAATGCCTACATATGTAATTGATGGCGGTTACCCATTGCGTGGAGAAGTTACACCCTCCGGCAACAAGAACGCAGCCCTGCCCCTGCTGACAGCCTGTCTCCTCGCCGAGGAGCCGGTCACTTTGAGAAACGTGCCGGATATTGGCGACGTGCGCGTAATGCGCGCATTGCTTGAGAGCCTGGGGGTTAAATTCGAGGATCTGGACACACACACCTGGCGCATCATTTCCCAGAAGCCTCACCAGGCGGATCTCAACCCTGACCTCTGCCGCAGGATCCGCGCCTCCATCTTGATCGCCGGCCCGATGCTCGGGCGCAGTGGCGGCATCACGCTGCCACCACCCGGTGGTGATGTGATCGGCCGCAGGCGAGTGGACACACACCTGCTCGCGCTGGAGAAACTCGGCGCGGAGGTCACCTACAGTGAGCGCGAATTTTACATGCGCGCCCCTCAAGGAATGCTAGGCGCAGATGTGCTGCTGGACGAAGCCAGCGTGACCGCAACCGAAAACGCCATCATGGCCGCGGTCAAAGCCAAGGGCAAATCGGTCATCCGCAACGCAGCCTCCGAGCCACATGTCCAGGAACTCTGTAATTTTCTGAACACGCTCGGTGCGAATATCGAGAATATCGGCTCCAACACGCTCAACATCACAGGGGTGGACGCCCTTCATGGCGGCGATTTCACGATCGGCCCAGATTACCTTGAGGTCGTCAGCTTGATCGGCGCATCCCTGGTCACCGGTGGTGAGATACGCATCCGCAAAGCCGGTCCACAATATCTGGACATGGCGCGCCTCGTCCTCAAGAAACTGGGGGTCCATTGGGAGGTGGAGGGCGATGACATCTTTGTCCCCGCCGATCAAGCGATGGAAATCGAGCCAGATGTGGGTGGCGCGATCCCCCAGGTTAGCGTAATGCCCTGGCCGGCGTTCCCCACCGATCTGATGAGCATCGCCGTCGTGATCGCCACCCAATCGAACGGCACCGTGCTTTTCCACGACTGGATGTACGAGACGCGCATGTTCTTCATCGACAAACTCGTCTCCATGGGCGCTCGCATCATCCTTTGTGATCCGCACCGAGCGATCGTGCAGGGCCCCAGCCCACTCTTTGGCGAGCAGCTCGAGAGCCCGGATATTCGTGCTGGTCTGGCCCTTACGCTGGCCGCATTGGCAGCCCAAGGGCAGTCGCGTATCCGCAACATCGGGCAGATCGAGCGCGGCTATGAGCGCATCGACGAAAAATTACGCAATCTTGGTGCACACATACAACGTTTGGACGCTGACGAAGAGTGATCCCCCTTTTTCACCGCGACGACATCTGATCACAACCATTCAGGTGATCCGCAGGCCGGCTGCAGTGAGCTTTCCCGTTGACCGTGCAAAACCCATGCGGTATAATCCGCGGTCGCTAAGCCGGAATATGAATTCGTAGTTATCAGGGACATTTGAAATGCCAAAGCGAACGTATCAGCCAAAGAAACGCCGCCGGGTTCGCAAGCACGGATTCCGGGCTCGCATGAAGTCGCGCGGTGGGAAAAAAGTTATCAAGCGCCGACGGGCTAGAGGCCGTATGCGACTTGCAGCCAAGATGAACAAGCACGTTAAGAAGACCAACTGGAAATCTTAGGGAGGCTTCGGCTGCAGGTTGCCTGCGCTTAGCCGGCCAGGTGGATGGACCGCAGATATAGGCTCACCAACTCGTCCGACTTCAAGCGGGTGCGGCACACGGGTCAATCCTTTGCCCACCCGCTTGTCCTTCTCATCGTCAGCAAAAATCAGCTCGACCATGCGAGGTTCGGATTTGCCGCCGGTAAATCGGTCGGTAACGCGGTGGAGCGCAACCGGGCCAAACGCCGGCTGAGAGAGGCGTTGCGTTTATTACTCCCCAGGATCGTGCCGGGTTGGGATGTGATCGCGATTGCGCGGCCAGCCATCCTGAGCGCTCCGTGGGACGAGCTCATATCGGTGATAAGCACCAAACTTGATCAGGCAGGATTAATCGATGCAGGATGAACTAAACATCAGAACGGAAAAACACACACAGGTCGAGCCCTCCCTGCGCGAAATCCCTTTGACGCTGCGCAACCTGCCACGCCTGCCGCTGCTGGGGCTGATCCGCCTGTATCAGATATTAATTTCACCAGCGCTCCCCGCAGAGACATGCCGCTTTACACCGACCTGTTCTCATTACAGCTACCAGGCAATCGCCAAACACGGAGCGGTCAAAGGCCTGGGTTTATCGATCTGGCGGGTGCTGCGCTGTCAACCTTTCAGCCGCGGCGGCTACGATCCCGTTCCCTAGGAGTTGTATGACCATTTCACCTTCTTCAAAATTACGCACACCGTCCATCTTTCTTACCTTCATTCTGCTGGCACTGCTGCTCTCTGCCTGCGGATCGGGGGGGGGGATGCGGGCCTCAAGTTGGCCGGGAGTATCACTCGCTGAGGACACGATCTATATCGCCTTCGGTCAGTTTGTGTATTCCGTCGATCTCGAAAGCGGGCGCGTTAACTGGACCTATCCGGCAGAAGCGGATCGGAACACGACGTTCTATGCTCCCCCAGCGCTCTCCTCGGACGGTGAAACGCTGGTCGTAGGCAGTTACAGCCAGACGGTATACGGATTGAATGCACAATCAGGCACCAACATGCCCCTATGGGTCTTCGAAGAAGCCGAAGACCGCATTATCGGCGCTCCGCTTATCGTCGAGGACCGCGTGCTCATCCCAACTGCTTTAGGACGGGTGTTTGCACTAGACCTTGAAAGCGGTCAGTCCATCTGGGCCGAACCGTTTGAGGCCGAGCATGCAATCTGGTCTTCACCGATCGTCCAGGAGGACCGCATATATGTCGGCGGGCTGGACCACTACGTGTACTCGATTTCGCTCGAGGACGGGCAGGTCAATTGGAGCACGGATCTTGGATCGGCGATTGCCGACTCGCCCACGCTGACGAACGGCTTGCTGCTCTCCGGCACGTTTGCCGGCACCCTTTCAGCGCTCGATGCCCAGACCGGCCGGATTGAGTGGGAATTCCAGGCGGACGACGCTATCTGGGGCAGCCCGGTAGTGCAGGACGGAGTTGCCTACTTCGGAGATGTCGCCGGCGAGGCGCACGCGGTCGAGATCGAAACCGGCCGCGAGCTCTGGCGACATGAACTCTCCGGTCCCGCATCGGCTTCACCCGTCGTTCAGGATGAAACAGTCTATTTTGTCACCGAAGTCGGTCAAATGGACGCCCTGCTGCTCGAATCAGGCGAACCTGCATGGCCAGCCAGCGCCACGATGGCCGGGCGCTTGTTGGCAGATCCCTTGTCGAGCTCAGAAGGCATCCTTGTGCCCGCCATGGAAAGTGAATGCTTGATTTACGCCGTTGAACCAGAAACAGGCGCAGTTCGCTGCCTGTTTGCAACCGAATAACTCATAAGGTATTGACCTATGTGGAACACAGTAATTCTCGAGCCGATGATCAATGCGCTCATCTACATTTACAGCCTGCTTGGCGGGAATTTTGGGCTCGCCATCCTGCTTTTCACTGCGCTTGTCCGTTTAATCACGCTCCCGCTGACGTACCAGCAGATGCGTGGATCGCTTGTGATGCAGGAAATTCAAGAATCGCCCAAGTACAAAAAGATGCAGGAGAAGTACAAGGACGATCGCCAGAAATTCGCCGAAGAGCAGATGAAGCTCTATAAGGAGATGGGTTACAACCCTTTCAGCGGTTGTCTTGGATTGATCATCCAATTTCCAATTATCATCGGCCTGTATCAGGCGATCATCCGAACAATGGCGGCCACACCTGCACAGCTTTTCGACCTCTCGAAGCATATTTATGACTTTATCCCGGCATCACTGATCCCGCTGAACAGCCAATTCTTGTGGATGAATCTGGGTCAGCCCGAGCGGCTTTCACTCTCGTTCCTGCCTATTGAAATCCCGATATTGACGATCCTGGTTGTGATCAGTACATACCTGCAGACCAAATTGACAACCGCCGGCACAACTGGAGATTCGCAAGCCGCCGGGATGACGCAAATGATGAGCCTATACATGCCGCTGCTCCTGGGTTATTTTGCCTACACGCTGGCATCCGGGCTCGCTCTGTACTTCGTGGCCTCCAACCTGCTCGGAATTCTGCAGGGGCTGCTCATGCGCTGGGCCCGCGAACGCAATTGACTTCGCTTGAACAGCACCACGATCAAGCGGTTTTTTAAATGAGAAGGTGAGACGTATGAAAGACACCAGACCAAGCCTCGAGATGATCGCACCCACCGTGGAAGAAGCGGTTGCCCAGGGCGCCGCAGAGTTAGGTTTGCCAGAAGAAGCATTGGAAGTTGAGGTCCTGGATGAAGGAGGCGGCGGCCTTTTTGGGCTTGGCAGCCGCCAGGCACGTGTCCGCCTCACCGTACGCTCAGAAGAGCAGCAGCGCGAAACTCAGGTTGTGGAGTCCGAATCAGCCATCGTCAGCGATACACGCGAGGACGTGGACGAGGAGGCCGAGGCACTGCGCATTACTCAGGAAACGGTCGAGGAATTGCTCGAACGCATGAACATCCAGGCGGAGATCGAAGCTCATTGGGGAACCGCCGATACTCCCGGAAAGATCAAGCCTTTGCATGTCGAAATCCACGGCGATGATCTGAGTATCCTGATCGGTCGACGCGGCAAGACCCTGGGTGCTCTCCAATACATCACCAGGCTGATCGTCGGTAAGGAACTCAAACGACCGGTTTCGGTCATGATCGATGTCGAGGGCTATCGAGAGCGCCGCGAACAGCAGCTCCGGCGACTTGCGCGCCGTATGGCCAGCCAGGCAATCGAAACGTCGCGCACCATGTCCCTCGAGCCTATGCCAGCATATGAACGGCGCATCATTCACATTGAACTGCGCGATGACCCCCAGGTCGAGACGCTCAGTGTGGGCGAGGGCAAGCGCCGAAAAGTGACGATCATCCCCAAACAATAGCGCTTCCAATTTGTCTGCCCGGGGCCTGCACCTATAATCGCCGTTATGTCTGAGCAATCACAACCGCTCACGTATCGACTTATCGGGCATGTAGCCAGAGATCTGACACCCGAAGGTCCCAGGCTCGGTGGCACGGTCGCCTATGCCGGTCTTACCGCAGCAGCACTTGGCACTGGCGTGGGCATCGTAACTGCCTGCGCGTCGGATGTAGAACTGCGACCATTTGCCGGTATAGACTTGATCACCATCCCTTCTGCAGAATCAACTGCTTTTAGGAACCGTGAAACCCCTTCTGGGCGCACACAGACGATTGTCTCACGGGCCAGGAACCTGCGCCTGGACATGATCCCATCGATATGGCGCAGCGCGGATGTTATCCACCTTGCGCCCATCGCCGATGAGCTCGAGCTAGACCGGCTAGGGGAACTGCCTTCCCAATCCCTGTTCATCACTGCCCAGGGTTGGCTCCGGCGCTGGGATGAAAACGGAGTTGTCCAGTATAAATCCTGGCGGGATATCCGTGATGCACTCGCCTTATCCCGCGCGGTTGTGTGCAGCCTGGAAGACCTCGACAATGATCCGCACGAAGCGAAAGCCATGGCGCAGATTGTGCCTATGCTGGTGGTCACTCGCGGTAAACATGGCGCATGGCTTTTTGAGACCGGCAGTCGGACGGAGATCAAAGCCAAGCAAGTGGAAGAAGTCGACCCTACCGGTGCCGGGGACATTTTTGCTGCCGTCTTCTTCGCCGAGGTTGCTGCAGGAAGCGAGCCGCGCGAAGCGGCCCTAAGGGCAAATGATCTGGCAGGTCGGTCGGTCACGCGCAGCTTGCTCGAGTCGATACCGACCCAGGATGAGATCGAGGTAGCGAGAGGCGGAAACTAAGCATGGCACGCATATACGCGCTGGTAAATCAAAAGGGAGGCGTGGGCAAGACGACCACAGCGATCAACCTCGGCGCATACCTCACGCAGATGGGACAGCGCGTGCTCATCGCGGATGTCGATCCGCAGGCAAACGCGACAGCCAGCCTGGGCGTGGATCACGCCCGGCTAGAATTCTCAATGTATGACGCCTTGATCGCAGACATGCCTCCCGGCGAAATCGTGATGAAAAACCGGAAACTCGACCTCTCGCTGCTGCCTTCATCAGCAGATTTGGCCGGGGCTCAGGTCGAGATGACCCAGCTGCCCGGGAGAGAGAAGCTGCTGGAGCGCGTGTTGAGTGATCTCGAGGACCATTACGACTACCTACTCGTCGATTGTCCACCCTCGTTGGGCTTGCTGACCCTCAACGGCCTGGTCGCAGCGCGAGATGGCGTCATCATCCCCGTCCAATGTGAATACCTGGCGCTTGAAGGCTTGACCCAACTAATGGATACGCTCAACCGGGTCCGTACGAATCTCTTTGCAGGTCTCACCATACGGGGCATGGTGCTCACGATGTTCGATGCTCGTACGAATCTGTCCCGCGATGTGGTCGAGGAAGTGCGCAGTCATTTTCCCGGGCAGGTATTCCGGTCTATCATCCCCAGAAGCATACGGCTAGCAGAGGCACCTTCGCACGGGCTACCTATATCGGTGTATGCCCCAGATTCGACTGGAGCGCTTGCTTATAAAGGTCTGGCGAAGGAAATCCTGGAAGGCGACACAAGATGACGCGGTTTGACCAAATGTGGTCTATGAGGGCATTCGAATGACGAAGAAGCGAGGTCTCGGCAAAGGGCTTGACGCACTCATCCCCTCCGGGGAGAGCCCGTCCGGGGATAGTGCCGGAGTCCAGCAAATCCCGGTTTCAAACGTGAAGCCCAATCCGAGACAGCCACGTCTTGAAATGGATCCCGATGAACTGACCAGCCTGTCTAACTCCATCGAAGAACATGGCGTGCTTCAACCGATCGTTGTCCTGCCGCGGGATCATGATGGAAACTTCACACTTATCGCCGGCGAGCGCCGCTTGCGTGCCACCAGGCAAGCCGGACTTGACGAGATCCCAGCAATCATACGAGACGTCGATGAGCGCCAGCAGCTCGAGCTGGCCTTGATAGAGAACCTGCAACGCGCAGACCTCAACCCCCTTGAAGCAGCAGAAGGCTACCGTCAGCTGATTGAAGATTTCGATCTTTCTCATGAGGAGATCGCCAACCGCATCGGGAAAAGCCGCGCTGCGGTGACGAACACGATCCGGCTGCTCAAGCTTTCGGCTGCGGTTCGCACTGCGCTGCAGGAAGGCAAGATCAGCGAAGGTCATGCTCGTTCTCTGCTCACATTGTCGACCGCACAGGCGCAGGCCGCCGCCCTCCAAACCGTCCTCTCGCGTGAACTCAACGTGCGCCAGACGGAAGAACTGGTGCGTAAGCTTTCCGGTGAGCGCAAGCCCAAGAAACCAAAGGCAGCACAGCCGCCGGAAGAGAAAGCGCTTGAGGATCAGCTCCGCCAGGCGCTGGGAACCAGGGTCACGTTGAAGCGGGGAGCAAAGGGCGGGAGCATCGTGCTGCGCTTTTATTCCGACGAAGAACTCAACACGCTCGTCGACCAATTGCTCGCGTCTTCCGAAGGCAAGTGAAGTGCGTTATCTCGTCTTTGGGACGGGAGCAGTCGGCGGACTGATGGGCGCCCGGCTTGCGCTGGCTGGCAACGATGTCACTTTCCTCGCTCGCCCCCGAGTCGCCCAGGCCCTCAAGGAAAACGGCTTGAAGTTAATCGAAGCCTCCCACACGGCCGTGCTCCCAAACGTTTCTACTGCTCTCGATTTCGATAGCGCGCTGCAATTTAGTAAACCCGATTTGATCTTGCTCTGCGTGAAAGCCTATGATTGCGCCGAAGCCGTTGGCATGATTGCCCGCTTCCTGACCGATCCTATTCCGGTACTGAGCATGTTGAACGGGATCAACAACGAGGCGACCCTGGGCGAGTCCCTGGGCGCCGATCACATCATCCCGGGCACATTGACGACCGCCGTCGAGATGAGCGAGCCGGGCGTGGTCCGGGTGGCGCGACGTCGAGGCGTTGGGATCGCCGGCGATCACCCGATGGCAACAAACATCGTCAGCGAATTCTCAGAAGCCGGTTTCCATACAGAGCACTATGAAGACCCGGATCGAATGAAATGGTCCAAGCTGATGACCAATATCGTGTCGAACGCAACCTCGGCGATCACCGGCCTCCATCCCGGCCAGGTCTTCGCCCACCCGGGATTAGCCCGACTGGAGATTGATGCCTTGCGGGAGACAGCACGCATTATGCGGAGATTGGGCTTTACACCTCAGAATCTGCCCGGGGTCTCTGTGGCTTTACTTGGTCGAGCAATCTACCTCCCCATGGCGCTAACCCGACATCTCCTGGGCCGGATCGTCGCACGCGGGCGGGGACAGAAGAAACCATCGCTGCACTATGACATTGGGAGAGGCAAATCAGAGGTCGGCTGGCTGAACGGGGCGGTCGTTCGCTACGGCACGCGTCTGGGCATCGCCACTCCTGTCAACGAGGCGCTGCACCAAACGATGCGTGCTCTGGTAGAGGATCAGAGTCTGCATGCCACCTTTCTCGGCAACCCCGAGGCGCTGCTCGCCAGAGCATACCCTTCACGTCTGTAGCGCGGGAACAGCTGCTACTTTTCTTGAGCTTCCAGAAGATGTTTACAGGTATAATCACAAACTGAGCCAATCGGACTGGACAAGTGAGGGACGCAGACCTGATGGATTTTAAGGATAAAGTTGCCATCGTGACTGGCGCTTCACGCGGCATTGGGCGCGCGATCGCGGTTGAACTCGGATCACTCGGAGCCAGGGTTGTTGTCAATTACAAAAGCAGTGCCGAAGATGCCGACGAAGTCGTCGCGGAGATCAAGAAGAATGGAAGCGAGGCAATCGCGGTTCAGGCTGACGTCAGTGACTTCGATAAGGCCAAAGACCTCATTCAAATGGGAATCGACCATTTCGGTGAACTGCACATACTGGTAAACAATGCCGGCATCACGCGTGACGGTCTGATCATGACCATGTCAGAGCAAGATTGGGATGCGGTCGCCACGACCAACCTCAAGTCAACCTTCAACTGCTCAAAAGCTGCTGTCCGCCATATGATGCGCAAGCGCTACGGTCGCATTATCAACATCACCTCCATATCCGGTAAGATGGGTAACGCCGGCCAGACAAACTACTCAGCGTCAAAGGCGGGCCAGATGGGCTTCACGAAAGCGCTGGCGCGCGAGGTGGCTTCCCGCAATATCACCGTGAACGCCGTCTCGCCCGGTTTTATCGAGACGGATATCTGGGATACGGTTCCAGAAGATATCCGAACCGGATTGATGGACGTTATCCCACTTGGTCGCGTGGGCACACCGCAGGAAGTCGCAAAAGCCGTGGTGTTCCTTGCATCGGATGAGGCAGAATACATCACCGGGCATGTGCTCAACGTCGACGGCGGCATGGCAATGTAGCCCAGGAAGGGTAAATGATGACAGAAATCGAAGAGACACATGATCGTGCCCCCGGCACAACGACGATGGCACCCGGCGTGCTCGTCACGTTGGCGAAACTCACCGCCCTCAATGTCCCCGGTGTAGCCGCGATGGCGCCGCTCCCCGGCGGTGTCAACCGATTGTTCCGCCGTGGTTCTGGCGAAGGCGTCCAGATAGAAATCGATGAGCATTGTGTGTGCATCGAGCTCTTTCTGATCCTGGAGAGCGACACGAACGTCCGCGATGTCAGCCGCAAGGTGCAGACCGAGGTAGCCCGCGCGATCGAAGAGATGATCGGCATGGACGTCCACCGGATCGATGTCCACATTGAGGATATTCACTTCAAACCGGACGAAGATTGATCGACATCCCATGAAACGGGAACGCCGTAGGGCCCGAACCTTAGCATTACAAACCCTTTACGAAGTCGATACTGTCGGTCATCCCGCCGCGCAAGTGCTCGCGCGCCACATCGATGGCAACCAAAGCCTTAGCGAAAACAACGCTGAATTTATGAAGGACCTTGTGATGGGCGTACTTGAGCTCGCCCCGGAACTGGACGAGTATATTGCCAACTCCGCTCCAGAATGGCCGGTCGATCAAATTGCCGTTCTGGATCGAAACATCTTGCGCATGGCACTCTGGGAGATCGCCGTATCCGACGAGACCCCGCTAAAGGTTGCGATCAACGAAGCGGTTGAACTGGCCAAGAAATTCGGGTCCGATAGTTCCTCCCGCTTCATAAACGGTGTGCTGGGCACGCTTGCTAAACAGTCAAATGAATTACGTCAGCAATTCTTATCGAATTAACCGGTAAATTATGGATATTCTTGGCATTGGACCGCTAGAGTTAATCTTCATCCTCCTGATTGCACTGATCGTCGTTGGCCCGAAGGATCTCGCGAAGGTCGGACGCACGCTCGGTCGTACATTGAACCGCATCTATCGCTCGGACAGTTGGCGAGTGCTCAACGAAGCCTCCCAGACCATTCGCACGCTTCCCAACCGGCTCGCTCGCGAAGCCGCTTTGGAGGAACTGGATGAAGTAAAGAAGGATGTGGATAAGACCCGCGAAGAACTTGAGAGCGAATCACGCAAGTTCGATCAGAGCCTCAAAGCCTGGACACAGCCGGCGAAGAAGAACGTTGAAGCGCCCTCCGAGCAGCACGAGGCAAGCGACGCCGGAACTCTTCAGGAAGATAAATCCGAACCAGAGGACAAAATAGACTAAGCTATGCGCTCATTCCTGCGCCGTATTTGGCACATCCTCACCGCTCCCATCCGCTGGTTTCTGAAACCATTTCGCGCCCTGCGTGATTTCATAAATTACGATCCTGAGGATGTCCCAATCGCGGATGTATTTTCACGGACGGTTGAAGAGCCAACGCTTATATTCGAACACCTCGAAGCCTTGCGCCGTCACTTGCTGCGGGCACTGGCCGTTTTGATCCTGGCTGTGACGGTATCAGCAGTGTTTGCACAAAATATCCTCGCCTGGCTTTCAGAGCCGATCGGCGGTCTGGAGCAGCTTCAGGCGATTGAGGTCACCGAGAATATTGGCGCATTCATGCGCGTGAGTTTGCTCACCGGATTCGCGCTCTCGCTGCCCTATATCGGGCTCGAGATCTTCGCGTTCATGAACCCGGGCCTGCGCCGCCGCGAACGGATCATGCTGCTCTCATTCATTCCAACGGGGAGCATCCTTTTCGTGCTCGGCATCTTGTTCACATACTACGTGATGCTCCCTGCGGCACTTCCATTCCTGCTCAATTTCCTTGGCATCAGTACCGCTATCCGGCCTGCAAACTACATCCGCTTTGTAACCGGCTTGATGTTCTGGATCGGTCTGGCATTCCAGTTTCCATTGGTGATCTACGCGGTCGCTGCACTGGGATTTATCGACGCGCGCATGTTGATCCGCGGCTGGCGGTATGCCATCCTGGTGATTGCGGTTATCGCAGCAGCGGCAACGCCGACAATCGATCCGATCAACATGGGCCTTGTCATGCTTCCGATGATCGTGCTCTATTTCCTCAGCATCGGGCTTGCTGTCCTGGCTGGACGAAGCCATCGCGAGCGCGCCTAAGCCGAATAATCACCGCCGGGCAATCATGCAGCCTCCTGCTTCACCAGGAAGAACACATTTTTTGCCCTTCCTCCCCTGAAAAGGTACAATCCACGCGCTCGAACCCGCTCTCATCGTAACCAAAAGGAGGAATCCCAGGATGCGCCCTGTCTATGCCCTCTCAGGAGGGGTATCCAAATTCAGCAAAGCCCGGCCGGATAAGACTTTTCAGGCGGTCGTCAAAGAGGCATACGATTACGCCATATCTGATATCGGGCTCGATTTTCCAACATTCACGTCCATCGTGGATGGATCTGTTGCCTCCTATTTCTCCGATCATTTCAGTCGCCAGTTGATGGCGGGCATCATGGCTCAGGATTATCTGGGTCTGTGTCCCAAACCCAGCCACCGGGTCGAGGGAGGCGGCGCCACTGGCGGTCTGTGTTTCCAGGAAGCATGGAAAGCGATCGCCTCCGGGCATATGGATGTCTGCATCGCTTACGGTTTTGAGACGATGAGCCACGTCGAGACATGGAAGGGCAACGAATTCATCGCGCTGGCTTCAGACGTTTCCTGGGATTATCCCGTCGGCGGCTTCTACTCGGGTTATTACGCTATGATGGTCACCCGCCACATGAAAGAATATGGCACGACCGTCGAGCAGATGGCTCACGTTTCCGTCAAGAACCACATCAACGCCTACTACAATCCATATGCGCAGAAGCGCAACCGCTACAGCGTCGACGATGTGCGCAATGCCCCGATGGTCGCCTGGCCGCTCACCCGGCTGGACATTTGCGTGATGTCGGACGGCGCAGCTGCCACAATCCTCGTATCCGATGAAGGGCTGAAAAAGCTCGAAGGAGCTGGCGCAAAGGTCACGAGACCACTTGTGCGCGTTACGGGGATCGGGCGCGGCACAGACGCGATGCGCATGTCGGATCGCCCACATGTCGATTACGAAACGTTCATGCGCGACTACGCGACCGAACAGGAAAAAGGCTCGGACGAGACCCAGAAATACTACAGGGAACTTTGGGATCACGGAACGCGCTATCCGGGCGTACACTCGTTCCGCGCCGGCCGTACCGCAGGCAACATGGCTTACAAACACGCCGGCATCGAGGACCCCCTCAAAGAAATCGATTTCATCGAACTCCACGATGCTTACACGTCGAGCGAGATCCAGACCTACGAGGATCTTGGCTTATGTCGCTATGGCGAGGGCGGACCTTTTGCCGTTTCCGGAAAGGCGCACATGCCCGGTGTTGATTATGGCTTCGGATTAGAGCACGAACCGGTCTGCCCGGTTAACCCCTCAGGAGGCTTGATAGCCTGCGGGCATCCCGTTGGAGCGACCGGCCTCATGCAGGCTGTTTTCGCAATCTGGCAGCTCCAATCTACGATCGAGAAACACTTCGAAGATGCGAAGCTGCAGATCAAGGACGCCAGGCGGGGAGCGATCCATTCACACGCAGGAACGGGCACATACGTCACCGTGAGCATTCTTGAGAGGGAGGCCTGAACATGGCGAAGCTTCCAGAGAAACGTCCCGAAACCCTTGGCGGGTACATCGTCCATGGAGTTCCTTTCCCGGTCGAGACCGACCCTGACGCGCTCGCCTTTCTAAAGCGGATGGCCCCGCTCCAGATCGAGCAGGATTATCAAATAACATACCTGCACTCCTACGGACAGGACAGCCCGTGGTTCGCGGCAGCGACGCAGAAGAAATTGCTCGCCAGTCAGGATCCCGAATCGGGATATACATACGCAACGCCGCGCGGCCACGATATGTACTCCGGTGCTGAGACAGACTGGATCGACATCACCGATCGCGACGCTAAAGTTCACGCATTTACCGTATGCCACTTCGGTTCTGAGGAGTTCTTGCCTGAGACACCTTTCGTTCTCGCACTGATCGAGTATGAAGGCGTTAACACGCTTTTCCTGACCCGACTGATGGGTGTCGATCCAATGGCTGCATCATTGGAATGGATCGGGATGAAAGTTACCCCTAGGTTCTTGAGGAACAGCAAGCTCAAACCGACGGATGTCTATTTCGTACAGGCTTAAGCGGAATGCTGTGGATTAGCCGATAATGACATGGAATGCTTCAGGTCAGCGGTCTGGTACCGCTGACCTGAAGGCTGGAGTGCCTGATTGACTGAGCCTATAAACGTCGGCCACCCAAACCTTCAACTAGCTCGCAGAAGGCTGCAGCGGATGCTGCGCTTCTGGGCGCTCCTGTTTGCAGCCATGGGTGTAACGGCATGGATCGCGCTGAGAGGCACACACCCACTTGCAGCAGTGCAATGGATTGCAGCTGCAGGGGTGTTTGCAATGGGTTCCCAGCCTGCATTTTTGGTGCTTGCATCAACACTATGGGGAATTTCCATCACGAGTTTAATCCCTGGTGCTGCCGTAGTTTTGGGTCCAGATCCATTGGGCATACTTTTCGCCAACGGTGTCTTTGAGACCGTCGTGTTGATCTTCGTGCGGGTTGTTTTTGCGGTCATGGCAATGAATCAGTTCCTCTTCTATCGAATGCTCTACGGCACCGAGCGTATGAGCGGTCTCGACGAATCCCTGCCTGATATCCCGGAAGTGGTTCCAAATAAGACAAACCTGCTTGGCCAGATGTCCGCTGGTCTTGCTGCGCTCGCCGTGCTTGTCGTCATTATCGGTTGGGCTGCATTAGAGGGGTCGAGATTGACGCTTGTGCTCCAAGCCGCCGCGATCGCAGCGATGTATGCGGTCGGTCTGGGCCTGGGTGCGGCATTCTCACCCACTGATAAGCGTGCCACAGCGCTTCTGGGGGTCTTCTTCGGAGCGCTGACCTTCTTGCTGGCGCTGTACGCTACACCGCGAGTATAAGAGCAATTTAATGAGCCAGAATCCTTCAAACCCCGCTCCTGCGCGCACCACCGGCGAAATCCTTACCCAGCACCAACTCAAGCCTATCATCGCGCGCCGCGTGCAGTATATGCTTATACTCAGTATGGTCGTGATGCTGGCTGCGCTGCTCTGGTCTGTATACCGTTGGTATTTCGCATTCGCACGTTTCGGACCTGCGGTTGTTTGGCGTTGGTCTGGCCCTGCGATCGGTATCGCCTTCCTGGCGTTGCTACTCGCGAGCTATTCCACCCTGTTCCTTATGCGCAACCGACAGCGCAAAGTCTACACAACCTCCGAAGGTCTCTGGTTGGTGAACGGCGGCAATCAGCTGGCACTGCGTTGGGAAGATATCGCCAGCATTCACAGCTCTGCGGCGCGTTTTGCCTGGAGTCGATCCGACCGCGGTCCACAACTGAGGATTGTGATCCGGACTTCTGACGATAAAATCATCAAGCTTCCTTCCTTTCTGACCGAGCTAGACGTCGTCCAGGAAATCATAAAGAAGAACATCTACCCGATCGCCATGAACCGCTACCGTGAGATGATGAAGTCCGGCCAACCACTGCAGTTTGGTCCACTTCAGCTTACACGCAGCGGAATAGTCTACAAGGACCGGGTCGAACCCTGGCAGAGTTTTCGCGATGTAGCCATCGAAAGTGGACGCCTTAAGATCCAATTTCAACGTCCAAAAGGCTTACGGCAGATCGCCGTACCGGTCAGGCAGATCCCCAACATCGACCTCTGTGTCCAACTGCTGAGGAATATTGAATATTAGGATGTTTTCCATGTCTCGCTTAATAAAATTCCTGCCGTTTTCGTTCATAATTTTCTTGAGCGCTTGCTCGCTGCTGTCACCCTCCCCGACCGGGCAGATCGCCACGCCTTCATCAGGGACGCTGTCCCCGGCGGCAGAATTGCGCTTCAGCGTGCAAGCACCACCGGGTACGGAGGGCAACGCTGAGTTGACCTTCGTCTTGCTCGATCCGGTCACCGATCTCAACCTCAACGCCCAACGAATTCCGATGGAGGCCCAATCAGACGGGCGCTGGTCCATCACGCTGACTCCCGCGGTTGGCAGCCTGCTTTACTACCGTTATGAGAAGAGCAGCCCGACCGAAGCGATCGAGGTCACTTCACAGGGCAGCCCTGTCGATTACCGGACCACTCACATCGCGGGGCCAGGCGAGATCCACGAAGTCATCGCGCGTTGGTCAGGTGAGCCCTTCCAGGGAACGAGCGGTCGTATTCTCGGGCAGATCGTCTCTGCTTCAGATGACCAACCGATCAACGAGATGCTCGTCAGCGCCGGCGGACATTCGACATTCACCGACGGTGAGGGACGCTTCCGCTTGGATGACCTTCCTGTGGGCCTGCACACGCTCACCGCATTCAGCCCGACGGGCAGCTACCTGCCACAAAGGCAGGAGGCATTGATCGCCGCAAACACGACAACCCCCGCCCGACTGCAGCTTCAACCTGCCCAACCGGTAGTGGTCACTTTCCAGGTTACGGTCCCCGCCGATACGCCGGAGCAGTCGACGCTGCGCCTCGCTGGCAACGTATCGCAGCTGGGTTTCCGATTTAAACCCTCGGAATACGGTTCGTATCAATCCATCTCGCAAATGCCGGCCTTGGTGCGGGTCGACCCGGAGCATTATTTAGGCGTCTTCACACTCTACGAGGGTACCTATCTGCACTACAAATACACGCTGGGGGACGGAGTATGGAACGCGGAACGATCCGCCATGGGTGCCTTCGCCTCACGCAGCGTGACACTGGAAGACGACAACGCAACGATGCGCGATCGAGTCGCATCGTGGTCGGATGGTTCCACTGCGCCGACCCGATTCGAGATCGCCGTTCCTGAAACAACTCCACCGGGAGATCAGGTCGTGATTCAATTCAAGGCAGGTTCATGGCGAAACCCTCTCCCGATGTGGCCGCAAGGTAACCTGTGGACCTTCGCTCTTTACGGCCCCGGATCGCTCCAGCAGGAACTTGAATACCGATTCTGTCGGAATATGCAGTGCGGGGTGGCTGACGAAGAGGGTTTTGCCGGCCACGATGCCTCCGGGCGGGAACTTGCCGCCGATCAAATAGGCACACTTATCCAGGATGTCATCACGGATTGGCAGTGGCTTGATCGAGTGGTGCTGGAACAGGAATACCCAAGCGATCCGCAGCCGTTCGAGCATCTCTCGAGTGGCGGATATGAGTTCTCCAGCACGTACGATCCATCCTGGCTCAAGTACGTCCCCGCTGCGCTCATAAGCATCGACGAAAGCGGCGCAAACGAGATTGTGCTCTCCCCAGCCTGGTCATGGGCCCAAAACAATCCCTTCCCGGTCCTGGAGATGGACCCGACCACCGCCCCGCTTGAGCACGAACTCAAAGAAATGGTGAAGCTGGGGCGGGATCGAGGCCTGCGTGTTACACTGCGTCCCTCGTTCCATACCGGTGGTGTTGACAGCGATTCCTGGTGGCAGCAAGCGTTGCGCAATCAACTTTGGTGGGAATTATGGTTCGAAGAGTATCGTTCCTTCATCCTGACTTATGCCGATTGGGCACAGAAGAACAGTGTTGAAAAATTGATTATCGGCGGGCCGGAGGTTATTCCGGCGCTGCCCTTCGGCTCGTTGCCAGATGGCAGCCCCTCCGGCGTCCCCGCTGACAGCGAATTACGTTGGCGGAATTTGATCACGGAGGTCCGCCAGCGTTTCGCCGGCCAGCTTGCGTTTGAATTGGAATTTCGGGATGAACTCTCCCTCGTGCCGCCCCATATAGACATGTTCGACCAGGCACATATCTACTGGCACAGCCCTATTGCGCAGGGCGATCCAACCCCGCCAGATGTGCAGCTTGCGACGATTGAAGCGCAGTTGAATCAGGTCACAAGCCTCGATGTGTTCGACGAGATGCCCATCACGATAAGCCTGGCCTACCTGTCGATCGAGAACAGCACCGCCGCCTGTCCCCCACAGCCCGATGGCACCTGTCGACCGTTATCCTCTTTCTCGCAGGGCCAAATCGTGGATATCGACCTGGTGAAGGACCTGGAAGAACAGGCGCGGATCTACTCCGCCTTTCTGCAAGCCATTGCAGATGAATCCCAGATCGTTGGTTTGTTTGCACGTGGTTTTTATCCGCCCGTGATCCTGCACGATAAATCGCTTTCCGTCTACGGTAAGCCGGCGCAGGATGTGCTGACAGCATGGTTCCGGGATTTGCCAGGATCCGAATAGAGGCGGGATGGGTGCGGCGCGATCGATGT
This sequence comes from uncultured Anaerolineales bacterium, assembly GCA_965603565.1. Taxonomy (GTDB): domain Bacteria; phylum Chloroflexota; class Anaerolineae; order Anaerolineales; family E44-bin32; genus E44-bin32. The sequence continues at coordinate 51,307 of CBFDDM010000006.1, forward strand.
CAGGGGGACAAGCATGGGAAAGCGAAAACAGAGCCAGCTCCGAGTTCATGACCACTCGAGCCCCGACGCATATTTCGTGACAATGTGTACGCATAAAAAGATCCATCTGTTCGGATCGGTGTGCAATTCAACTGCCTACCTGCATGGACCCGGCAAGATCCTCCAAGATCAAAGCCTTCGGAAACAGCATATCCGAAACGATATTAGGATCGATTCGTTTGTGATCATGCCAAATCATGCGCACATCATCCTATTCATCGAACCTGTAGGGGCGACCCGCCGGGTCGCCCCTACCAGTAAATCATCAACCCTACAGCCGAATTCACTCAGTGCACTAATCGGGCAGATTAAATCAAACTCAACTAAAGGGATCCGCCAGTTACCAGGACTACAAAATCTGACCATTTGGCAGCGTAATTATTTTGACCATATTATTAGGAATGAAAACAGCCTCAATCATCATCGCCAATATATGCTTGACAATCCACATAGGTGGGATGAAAGTCGCCAGGCTCGCATTGATTGAACCACCAACCGTTCTGCTCGCAGCAGGAGGCAATCCACAATGGACTTCAACCTGACCGACGAACAACGCATGTGGCAAGCCGCGCTCCACGACTTCTGCGCCAACGAAATCAAACCTTACGCAGCGGAACTGGACGTCTCCGCAGAACTCAATGAAGCCGCGTTCAAAAAAATGGGTTCACTTGGGATGCTCGGATTAAACGTCCCGGAAACGTATGGCGGCGCCGGCGTCGACGCGATCAGCGCGGCCATTGCCATCGAGGAATGTGGCTGGGCCGATGGTGGCACCGCCTTGTCCGTCGCCGCGCACAACGGCCTTGGATGTGCTCCGATTGCTGGTTTCGGCACCGAGCAACAAAAACAGCGCTGGCTGCATCAAACCCATTATCGGTATTAGAATATGCAGAACAGCCGATTAGTACGGGCATATATGTCCCACTATAAATATCTTCAAACCCATATCCACCGTTTGAGTAACTATGGCAGTTGAACCAAAGACAACCGTCGAAACCACCATTGCCTTTCCCGAAACCAGACCCACCGTTATTGTGACATACACAGTTCAAAAAGTCGTT
>CBFDDM010000007.1:0-51146 GCA_965603565.1 uncultured Anaerolineales bacterium
CGGCTTAACCTCGATCGACTTCAACCTGCGCGGCCCTGCCCTTTCAGTCGAGTCTGCCTGTGCCTCTTCTTCGGATGGCATCGGCATCGCCTGGTTGATGATCCGTGCCGGGCTCATCGACGCTGCGCTTGCAGGCGGCAGCGACGCCTCCATCGTGCGCATGTGCGTCGCCGCCCTGGACCGCTCCGGTGCCATGTCGCGGCGCGAGGGTCCCCACCCTCAAGCTCCACAGCCTTTCGACCTGGATCGCGACGGCTTCGTCATCGGTGAGGGGGCCGGTGTGCTCGTGCTCGAGTCCGAGCAGCACGCCCGAGAGCGGGGGGCGATGATACTGGCTGAGTTGGCGGGGTACGGCGCGAGCGCGGACGCCTTTCACATCACCGCTCCGCTGGAAGATGGTTCCGGCGCGGCGAAAGCGATCAGGAATGCGTTGGAAGTCGCCGGGATCACGACGGATCAGGTCGATCACATCAATTCGCATGGAACCGGAACACGCCTGAACGATATTTCTGAGACGCTCGCGATCAAATCCGTTTTCGGGGACCGCGCATACGACATTCCTGTCTGTGCCACAAAATCGATGACCGGTCACATGATGGGCACCACCGCCGCGGTTGAGGCGATTTTCACCGTCCAGAGCATGATCGAAAACGTGATTCCGCCTACAATCCACTACAACACACCCGATCCTGAATGCGACCTGGATTACGTCCCCAATGAAGCCCGTGATGCCAACGTCGAAGTCGCCATCAGCAACGCTTTCGGTTTTGGCGGCCATAACTCCGTGCTTGCATTCAGGCGTCTCCGATGAGTGCGCGGAGTTTATTACCCTGATCATCACCAAGGAAAAACAGCCTATGGATATTCAATTTGTCGCTGGCTTTGCGCCGATTGCTCCGGATCCCGATAAAAGCCTTGCCTTCTATCTCGATGCTCTGGGGCTGCCGCTCGAAGGGGAGGAAGAATATAAATCGACATGGGAACTTGATGGGGCAAAACATTTCGGTGTGTGGCCATTATCCCACGCAGCGCGTACATGTTTTGGAACCGAACAGTGGCCGGAAGATATACCCATTCCACAAGCCACGCTTGAGTTTGAGATGCGCTCCATTGAGGCTATGAGGCAGGGCCTCGATGAGCTGGTAGAGAAAGGTTACGAAGCCGTTCACGGCGTCAAACAAGAGCCGTGGGGCCAGACCGTCGCCCGACTGTTAAGCCCGGAAGGGCTGCTCATCGGGCTTAGCTACGCACCCTGGTTTCATGGTGATTGAGAAAGTCCAGTGGACATCCGAGGTAATTTAGGGTTAGATCACTTCCAATTCAGCCGTAGCAAGCGCACCATCGAGCCAATCCAGAGCAAGCCCATCATCTTTAAAAATTTGCATTCGGGTACCATGCTCGCGGGCGATTCTGGCCATGGTGCTCACCTCTCCACTAACACCTTCCGTAAGGATTGCGAACTTCGTCCCTCTGGGGAAAGGCTTATCACGGAAGCTCGTTGCAAAATTTAACACCATCGCCGGCGAGAAACCTTGAATACTTTCAAGCCTCTGCCCGTAGACAACAACTTTCTTGAAGCCCATCTCCGCTGAGATCAGCGCAGCACGGTTACGTGCTTCCAATGCCTCGAGTGGATTGGTTTCCCCCATCACATGAATTTCGATCAGCCCCTGGTCACGATCGATGGCAATTTCGTATGGCATGAAACCCTCTTATGATGGCACCTTCAAGTGGCGATCATATCGCAAATGAACTATTTATACCAGTGTGTGTGCATTTCTCAAGGATCCACACAATACCTCCCGGCAAACACCTGCTTGACTCTTCCGGCGGACTCGGGAGAGAGCTGCAAACCCTCTTGCTCATCATCGTTTTTAGAGCATACTCTGGATAATTACTATTCCGGTAAGGGGAACAGACAAACAAGATGAATGATTTCGAGATCCGTCCAAAACCAGTTAATCGCAGGATCGTCGTCGATGCAGGGCATCTGGCACATAACCGGCATATTATCCACGGCCTGGTAGAGGCCGATATCACCCAGGCGCGATCGCTCCTGCGTGAACAATCTGAACATTTGGGCACCAGGCTATCCTTCACCGCCTTCATGGCTGCATCCTATGCGCGGGCTGTCGCAGCGATGCCCAGGGTTCAGACCTACCTGAACTGGCGAGGACAGCAAATCATCTTCCACAATGTGGACGTGGCGACATTAATCGAGCCGGCAGAAGGAAGAGTTGCTATCCCACATATCCTCCGGAACGCCAACGCCAAATCAGTAAAAGAACTTACCGATGAGATTAGGGCCGTGCAGGAAAAGCCGAGGTCAAGCGCACAGGCTCGAGGTATCATCGCCTTGGCCCCGTATATTCCTCGGTTTTTGCGTCTGCTGTACTTCTGGGTCCTAAAAAAGAATCCCCTTTGGTTTAAGAAGGCCGCAGGCACAACTGTCCTCACTTCGATTGGGATGTTTGGAAAGGGCGGTGGATGGGGAATCGCATTCCTTTCAACGCATACCCTGGGTTTGACCGTCGGTGGTATTACCGAGAAACCTGCCGTCCATGATGGCAAGATCGAAGTGGGCGAGTTCATCCAACTTACACTCTCCTTCGACCATGATGTGGTCGACGGAGCTCCCGCGGCCCGCTTTACCGGTCAATTTATCGAGATGCTGGAAGCAGGATCCGTGCTGCAAGATTAACCCTTATCCACCATACAAGAGGCTTATCAGGCGAATACTGATGACAGGTTCTTGATTACCTACGTATATTTCGAACTCTCCAGACACGAAATCCAAACTGTTATAAAGCAGCACGCGTGCTAAAATAGAGACAATTCTTGTCCTTATTGATCTGACACTGGAGGAGACATGGAACGCTTTCTGGTCGAGTCGCATCACAGTCCTGGCAATTGCGAAATGGTGATCAAAGAAACCCATTCGCTTGGTTACCTGCATTACTTTGAATGGGGTTGTGCTGATGATGTCCACACAGGTTGGGCGTTTATTGAAGCTGAAAACAAAGATCAGGCTCTGATGTCAGTCCCATCCCTCGTTCGCAGTCAGGCGCGCGCCGTGCGTGTGGTTAAATACGGTCGAGAGGACGCCGGCGAGCATCATCAGTCCTGATTTCGCGTGTAACCATTGATCTCTGATTGACCCTACACAACTTTGGAGTCAATATGTTTCGTATCTTCGGTGCATTCATCTTCCTGCTTGGTTTCGGAATCTCGTTCTATTTCCGACGCAAAGCTGAGACCGCAGGTGAACCGGTCTCTTTTGAGGAGGAGGGATCTTCCGTGAAGATAACCCTGCGCGTTGCGGGGCTCGCGATGTGGCTCTCGGTGATCCTTTGGCTGATCAATCCCAGGTGGATGCAGTGGTCTCAGCTGGACTGGTCGTCGGCCATCCGTTGGCTCGGTGTTGCATTTGGGTTCATCTGCCTGCCGCTCACCTATTGGCTTTTCAGCAGCATTGGCACAAACATCACTCAAACAATTGAAACTCGCGAAAATCACGAACTTGTGACCAGCGGGCCATACCGCTATATCCGCCACCCACTCTATACGGTAGGCATGGCGATGTTCTTCGCCTTTGCCCTTATGGCTTCCAACTGGTTTATCGCACTTGCCACTTCGGTCGTTCTGACCATGCTGCTCATCCGATTGCCCAAAGAGGAATCAAAGTTGATTGAACGCTTCGGCGATAATTATCGCCAATATATGCAGCGCACCGGGAAACTTCTTCCTCGTCTCTAGCCAGGGAAAGCGCAAGGTAGATGCACTATGCAGCGCGATCAGATCATCATGCTTTTCGAATACCACTGGGCGACGACCACTCGATTGCTCGACATTGCTGGAGGGCTTTCCGAGGATCTCTACCACTCAGAGCTCAGCTACGGGTCAGGCTCGATCCATAAACTGCTTTTTCATTTGATTGCGGCAAATCATGGTTGGCGCATCGGGCTTGAGACCGGCCTGCAGCAGCCTGGGCTCAGCGATCAAGATTATCCTGACCAAGATGCGATTCGTGTTTTGTTTGCCGAAGAAAATGATGCCTGGCATGCTTATCTATCGAAGCTCAGCGATGAAGATTTGAACAGTGATGTTACCCTGACAACACTGCGAAAACGCGAGCACACCTACCCACTCTGGCACATCCTGCTGCACTTGATCCTTCACGGTATGCAGCATCACAGCGAACTTGCCATGGTCCTGTCCGGTCACGGTCAATCACCGGGAAATATCGATTTCATCTTTTATGACGGATGATGAAGGACCATAACAAATCGTTTCCGCCGCTGCCACATGTTCAAAACTGCGATCGCGCCTGGCCAGCACATTCGCATTCATTCATGGTTTATTCGACTCATGATTAATATTCGAAGGTACAAGGACGTAGACTGGGCGACCATCTGTTCGATCCATGATCTTGCCCGACCGGATGAACTACGCCACTCGTGCGATCCGCGGGTATTTACCCCGATTGAAGAGGATGAAGAGGTCGAAGATTTTAAACGATCCGAGAAACTTGTCGCCGAGCGTGGAGGCGAGGTGATCGGGTTCGTTGGGGTCGACGGGCAATTCATCGTCTGACTATACGTCCACCCTGACCTCTATGAAGCGGGAGCCGGCCGGTCTCTACTGCGTGCCGGGCTCGAGCTTACGCAGAGATCCGACTGGACGATCGTCCTTACCGGAAACCGCCTGCAATTAGGCTTTCCAAGAGCGAGGGCTTCCGGGAGGTCCAGCGCTTCGAAAGCGACAACGTCCGTTATCCCTGTACCTGTCTACGTTTGCAGTGGTCAGCTCCAGAGCGCTGACCGGGAGAGACTCTCTATGGAAATCAAAATCGGGGCAGAATGGATGCAAAACGATACCGGTGCCATTGTGGGCATCCTGATAATGAAAGATGTCGACAATCCGCGTATGAGCCCTGAACTGCATTCGCGCAAAGAGCAGCTTGAGCAGGAAATCCGTCAGAAATATTCCGGCCTCGATCGCTCCCAACTGCGCGATCAGCCCACCCTGGCAGCCTACGATCGCTTTTATCGTCAGTTTAAGAAAACTTACCACCTTCAGCTGCAGCTTGAATCAGTCATCGACGGTAAGCCAATCCCTTCTGTCGCCGCGCTGGTGGGGGCGATGTTCATGGCTGAACTGGAGGATCATCTTCTCACCGCCGGGCATGATCTTGACGCCGTGCAATCGCCTGTTCATATCGATGTGGCGACCGGCTCTGAGACCTATACGCGCATGAACGGTGATCAACAGCAACTAAAAGTAGGTGATCTCTACATCCGGGATGCTCAAGGGATCCTTTCCAGCATAATTTACGGACCCGACCATCGCACGCGCCTTCGCCCAGAAACCAAGAGGGTCATGTTCACGACCTACGCGGTCCCTGGCATCACAGCCCGAACAGCGATTGATCATTTAGAAAACCTGCGTGATTATGTCCTGCTTACCAGCGAGACAGCTCAGGTTGAAACACTAGAAACCTTCGGTGACTGAACGGTAGAAACGACCGAGTATACTTTCGATAGCGTTGAGGACCGACTTTCGCCACACATTTTACATAGGACGTGTTATTCCTTTTTCCCTACCCCGAAATTGATTGGAGTCGCTATCTATGAGAAATCTGATCAAGCTGGAAGAGGCACTTCTTTTCGTAGTTGCGGTTTGGCTTTTCTCGCAGTTGAACATCTCCCTCTGGTGGGCGCTGCTCATGCTGTTGGCGCCCGATATCGGCATGCTGGGATACCTGGTTAATTCAAAGATCGGCGCGTACTCGTATAACCTTCTCCATCACAAAGGGATCGCCATCGCCCTGTATTTGCTCGGTATCGTCTTCATCTTGCCGGTCCTTCAGATTATTGGTCTCATCATGTTTGGTCATTCATCTCTGGATCGTGTTTTTGGTTACGGGCTCAAACACGTGGATGCATTTCAACACACCCACCTCGGGTGGATTGGCGATAGATCCAGCAGCCAATGAATTCGGAGGCTGCCCCTCACCAAAAGAGTCCTAACCGGTTGAGGTACAGATTAAATGAGATCGGTACTCCGCTCGAAAATACATAACGCGAAAATCTCGGACCCCAACCCGGATTACATCGGGTCGATCACAATCGATGAGGACCTCATTCACCAGGTAGGTCTCTGGTCCGGCGAGAAAGTGCTCGTGGTAAGCAATGACACCGGTAAGCGCCTCGAGACCTATGTCATTGCTAGCCGGCGTGGTTCTGGCTCGATCGAGATGAACGGCGCCGCTGTACACCGCATTCGAGCTGGCGAATAGGTCATCATCATGGGTTTTGAGCTCACCGACGAGCCGATCACTGCAAAGGTCATTCTTGTCGACGCTCAGAACAGGATAGTCTCCGTTCTCCAATCCTGATCATTTCTCCGGGGAGCATCTGCTGTGCTCAACGAGGACCCACTGCCATCCCTCTGGCTGACTCTGAATCCATTTGTCGAACGTGCCCAACCAATCCATACTGAGTAATCAATACCAGACTTTCTATTTTCAGTGGGGAGTGTGTGGCATGTCCTATCCGCTCTTCGTCGCGGGTTTTGAAAACCACGACCTCGATGTCCAGCCCTCGGGTTTCGTTCGCGGCCCGAGGCTCCTTTTAAACGGGAACCCAGCGCCGCGTGGAAACAGAAGATATCAGTATGTGCTCACCCAGCCCGGCGGATCCAAAACAGTCGTTCAACTCAAACCCTCCATGCTTGATCCGGTACCAAAAGTATTTGTCGACGGAGAGCAAATCGAGGTTGTCGAACCCTTATCTGTATTTCAGTTGATCTGGAGCGGGCTGCCGCTTGTCATGCTGTTAATCGGAGGTGCAATTGGCGGCTTAATCGGTGGCGGCGCCTACTGGACCAATGTGCTCGTGTTCCGTTCCGAGATGAGTACGGCTGAACGATACATATTAACGGCACTCATATCCGGGATCGCGGTTGTGTTTTTCTTAATCGTCAGCGCGTTTTTGCCCGGGATACTCTACGGATTGTTCGACACGGCAATGCTCGATCTGACCGAACAGCTCCTGATGCAACCTGCTTAATCGGATAATCAAGGTATAATTTCGGTCGATTCACCGATCTCCAACTGCTAACATTCTTCGCCAAAGGAGAAGAGTTATGAGGCGTCCGATCGAGATAACCACACTGACACTAGCTGCTTTGATAATTGCGGCCTGTGGTCAGGCTAGCATCGGGAGCCTACCCGAGAACGCTCCATCCACATCCCCGGCAACACCCACATTACCCGCGCCGACTGCAACTGCACAGCCGGAAGTTTCTGCGGCGCCGTCCTCGGTCGAGCTCACATTCGAAGCGGAAACGTACCGAGATGAGGCGCTGGGATTCGAATTGGACTACCCTGCCGAGTGGGATGCGCCCGGACTCTTCGAGCGGCAATCGCGTGGTAGCATCGTTCAGGCCAGCATGGACGGGCAGGTCGTGCTGGACATCGTCACACTGCAATGGGATCCAGAGGATGATTTGAGAGCGTATACAGAGATGCGCGAGCAAGCTTTTGAAGGATCTGGTTTCACAATCCTCGAGAAGAAAGAAGTCATGCTCGAGGAGGGCTGGGAGGGTTTCGGATACAAAATCGAGACGGTTGAGGGAGAGCAAGCTTACTTCTTCTTCACAACGATCTACGACCGTTACCTTCAATTAAGCGGCTCGGGCGATCTTGATCAACTGGCCGAGATCGCCTCGACGTTGAGAACAATAAATGAATAAGCCAGACAGGCTCTCATCATCAACGTTTACACCGGGATGAGTGGGCCGGTGCTTCAGATCAACCGCTTGGCTCTCAACAATGTATTGAGGAAAGTATGAACACTTCAGAATCGCGTAGGTGGCTTGGACCGCTGGTGCTGCTCATCGCCGGAGGTTTGCTGCTCGCAGCTGCTGCCCTGGTATCCTTCGCCAATCAAACCGATCGGAACACGCCGGCGACCGTGATCGATCCGGTGGATGGCGTCGCACGTGTTCCGGTCCAGGATGCACTTATAGCTTACCAACAGGGAACGGCGGTGCTGATCGATGTGCGCAGTTCCTCTTCCTTCGAGAGCGCGCACATCCCCGGATCCATTTCGATCCCGCTCAGCGAGGTCGCAGCGAACGCAGGTGAGCTCAATCCAGACGACTGGGTCATCACAATCTGTGCTTGACCGAACGAGGAAACCAGCGCCCGTGCGGCGCTGATCCTCATGGATGCTGGTATTCAGGACGCGGCGGCTCTCGAAGGTGGCTTTGATGCCTGGCTTGATGCCGGTTATCCGATCGAATAGAAGCTTCTCCATCAATACCATGAGGTCGACAACAAGTACTACGCCCAGACTTTCGGTCTCGTCTCCCAGCTGAATATCGATGATTTGGCTCTCCTCTAGAATGATGAGCACAACGGTAAACTATCGATGGATCGGCTAGGTGATGGCTCATGATTTTTGAAGGGGCGGCATTCTCGCTTTTCCTATTGGTGGCACTCATCGTCTTGCTCATCATCCCTGCATTACGAAAACTGCCTGGTCTGGGCGTCTTCCCTACGGTCATCATCATCGTACTGGTCGTTTGGCAGCGCGGTGATGGTTGGATCTCGCTCGGATTGCTTCCACCCCAGTCGTGGGTGCGGACGATCCTTATGAGCGTTGCTTTCGGAACCGTGATCGCGCTGAGTTCCACGATCTTCATCGAACCGCTTTCCGAGCGATTGACAGGCGCACAGCTTGATCTCAGTGCGCTTGGTCCTATTCGTGGGAATCTCACAGCTGCACTTGCTTGGATCTCGGCCGCCTGGTTCGTCGCCGCCACTCTGGAGGAGATCATCTTTCGCGGTTTCATGATGCGCGAACTGGCCCGAGTCCTGGGCACAGGCTTCCTCGCGAACTCGCTCAACATCGTGACAACTTCCATCGTCTTCGGCCTTGCGCATTGGTATCAGAGTCGGGCTGGTGCGCTGAGCACTGGGTTGATCAGCCTGCTGTTAGGCACGCTCTTCATCTGGAATGATTTCCACCTCTGGTTGCTTATCCTGACCCATGGTGTTATCGATACGGTCGGGATATTGCTGATCTACGTTGGCTGGGACAATCGCTTGAAAGATCTTTTCTTCAAAAACGAAGAAACAGCAAACAGCCCCGAAACTCCTTGAGCGTGAAGCGGAGAACACGTCGCGTAGTCACGATTGTGCGATCATAACACTGCCGCAGTAATGAACCAAATGATGCACTCTTGAGGGACATAATACAGCACAAGGATGTGTTGGTAAGGAGGAGGTAAAGATGGATATTCGACGGATTCTCGTTACGGGTCTCATCGCAACCCTGTTCGCAGCCTGCTCCCCCACCCAAGACTGCCCGGTTACCATCCCCAACGGATCAACCCCACCAGGCGAGAGCGCCAATCAGCTTTATCACGGGAACGGACAGCTCTGGACCGCACTATGGCCGCAAGGCGTGATCGAATTTAGTCCAGCGGGGCCAGGCGAGATACGCCCGGATGGTTCGATGGCGATGAAATTCCCTTGGTGGCGAGCGGAGGCGGTCAGTGGCGCAATCGAGGTGAGCGGCGAACGGCTCGATGGGACCGGAAGCGGGGTAGAGATCGAGGCGCCCGATGGGTACGGTGACAGCGGGTTCCAGGCGAGTGCGCTCGTCTTTCCTTCCGAAGGTTGCTGGCATGTCACCGCCCGTGCGGGCGACGCGCAGCTTACATTCATCGTGGAGATCAGTCAAACCAGGTGATCACTTCCGAATGCCTGGGCACAAAAACAGGCTCCGGATAACACTCCGGAGCCTGTCGTCTGCACAAACAGCGGCTTACTTGGACAATTTCTTAGCCAAGTCCGCCGCGGAAGCGGCGTTGGAGGCGTAGCCATCAGCGCCGATCTGATCGGCGAAAGCCTGCGTCACCGGCGCGCCACCGATGATGATCTTCACCTGATCACGCACCCCGGCCTCTTCCAGCGCCTTGATCGTCTGTTCCATGGCGCGCATTGTCGTCGTAAGCAGCGCTGACATGCCGACCACATCCGGCTCGAACTGCTTGACCTCATCCACAAACGCCTCCGGTGAGATGTCCTTGCCGATATCTTTGACGTCAAAGCCGGCGCCCTCACACATCATCGCCACGAGATTTTTCCCGATGTCATGCAGATCGCCCTTTACAGTGCCGAGCAGCACCTTGCCGGCCATATCCGCGCCGGTTTCTGCCAGCAGCGGTCTTACAATTTTCATCGAAGCCTGCATGGCGCGTGCCGAGCGGAGCACCTCCGGGACGAACATATTACCGGCCTTGAACTCCACGCCGACATGGTCCATCCCGGGCATGAGACCTTCATCCAATATCTGCTTCGCCGATAAGCCTTCATCGAGAGCTTTATTGGTCAGTCCCTCCATCGCTTCAAGGTCACCCTCGATGACCGCCGTTGATAGCTGTGAGAAGCTTTCACTCATCTTTTCCTCCGATCCTTCCAAAGGCAAGCGCTTTACTGGCATGCAGGACGTTCAATTGGGTAATCTTCAACATCCCATTGTACACCCATCGACCATGGCAGGGGCGCAGGTTGCGTCCGTCTCATGTATGAAAAAAAGCCCACCCATCGCTCCTGGGTGGGCTTGAATATCCTTACTTTGACCGAATCAGGACTCGGCCACTGGTTCCGGCATTTCCGTGATCGAGGGACGTGGCAGCCTGGCTTCCTCGACCAGCCGGGGGATGATCGCTTCCCAATGGACCGCCATCAGGTGGATACCGCTGATGCCATTCGTGTTCTTGAGTTTCTCAACCATCTCCAACGCGATCTCGACGCCGACTTCTTGTTGAGCTTCTTTATCATCTCCGGCGGCGTCCATGCGTTTGATGATGTCGTCAGGCACAACCACACCGGGTACATCGGCAGCCATGAAGTGGGCTGCGCGAGCGCTCTTGAGTGGGATCATCCCGGCCAGGATATAGACTTTGTCAAGCAGATTACGCTTGTCGAGCGCCTCAAGCCACTCGAGGAACCCGTTGTAGTCGAAGATAGGCTGCGTCTGAATGAACTGGGCGCCAGCGTTGATCTTCTTCTCGGCGCGGATAGCCTCGAAACGTGGCGGCGCACCGAATGGCGAAGCAGCGGCGCCCAGGAAGAACTGCGGACGGTTCTTGATGCTGCGCCCATCTATATAGATGCCATCATCGCGCATACGCCGCAGCATCCAGAGCATCTGGACTGCGTCCATATCGAACTGGTCCGGCTTCGACATCGGGCCCGGCCCGAAGCGGTGGTGATCGCCGCTCAAGCAAAGTACGTTGCGGATCCCCAGCCCAGCTGCACCCATGACATCTGATTCGATCACCACCCGGGTGCGATCGCGGGCTTGCAGCTGCATGATGGGTTCAAGACCAGCGTCGAGGCAGATCTTGCTTGAGGCGATACTGCTCATACGCGCGGAGGCGGAAGCATTGTCGGTGAAGTTGGCTGCGGTCACATAGCCCTTCAACCAATCGACTTTCTTTAATATAACGCTCCCCGAGGCGCTCAGCGGTGGTGCGATCTCGCCGGTCGTGACGAAATCGCCTGTCCGCAGGTTGGCTTCCAGAAGCGAAATGGGCTCTTCATACGCCGGCGGATGATAAGCCGAGTCACCCTGCCACCATTCGGGCTGGCGCAGATCGTAGAAGAAGGAGTCCCATTCTTCATCAAATTTTTCGCGGTTGAAGAAGAAGTCGCGTGGTCGCGGCCCCTGCGAGCGCTCGCGCCATAACTGTATCATATCGATCCAGGTCTCATGACCGACGCGGTTGCCGTCCAGTGGTGCGTTAATCTCCAGCAATTTCTCCGTGCGCCCCATGCGCTCAGCGCGTTCGTAAATCTTGTACCACGTGCACGGGCGGCTTGGATCGACCTCACACTGCTCTGGCGTGGCGCCTCCACACAACCCGTTACGCAGGCCTTTCGGGCAGGTCATCGGGCAGATGAACGCGGTCTCCTGCAAGATGCAATTGCCACACATACGGCAGCTGAACATCGCGCTCTTGATCGTCTGCTCACCGGCGGTAAATACTCGCATGAAGAACGTTTCCTCATCACGCCGATAGGGCTTGAATGGGGCTTGGTAGCGGCGAGGGGAAAATAATGACATAGCTAACTCCCTGTATCGGTCTCTTTGGTAAGTCTAATAGAAGGCATGTTTACCAGGCTAGTTACAAATATCACCCCATCGATGACAAAATGCGCTTATTACGCCAATTTTTGTCAAATTTGGCTCACCGCCTGGCTGCCAGCTTGCTGCCGACCGGGCGGTTGACTCGGCTGAATATATTGTGATATATTAGCGATATATTTACAGGAAAACTCTCGCGTGTCAAGTGCAGGATGAGGATCTAACCATCGATGCGAACGACCGCAATTATTCCAGAACATAGAGCTGACGCCCCCGTCGCACTTCGCCCCTGAAAGGCGCCATTGCGTCGGGTTTCTTTTATTAAACCGCAAGAACCTGCAGCTTAACAACTGAAATATACGCCGAAGACGCGGTTGGATCTCCATATCCGACCAGGATGGCCCGACCGAAGATCCCGGGTCACCCGCCTACGAAGACCGGTGCGACGCAGACCCTTGCGCCTACTCCGGCGCTGTCCCGCAACTGTGAGGGCGACAGTTCACCATCACCCGCCCCAAGCCAGACCGTAAGTCTTCCATTGAACTCGTATAACCTTCCGAGGAGAGGGAGCCTGAGGCTCCCTTTTTTCGTTTGATCAAACACATCGAGGTCGTTGGCACCTGATGACAGCGACCGATACCAGATCACCGCATATTCTTGATTGCCTGCGAAGGGAGGTGCCCTCAAGAAAAGGACTGCTAACCTGTAAATGTTGTTGTCAGGCTTTGAGAGTGACGCTCGCAAAGCCATCCGTCCAACCTGAACGGAGGAGCAAATAATGCGTTTGAAGAGATACACATTGGTAGCCATCCTGATCATCCTGGCACTCGTATTTGCCGGATGTGCACCGGCTGCTGACCAACCTGCCGCGGAAGAACCTGCTGCAGAAGAACCTGCCGCAGAAGAACCCGCAGAAGAGCCAGCTGAAGAGATGGAAGAGATGGTCTTCACCATCGGCGTGCTTGGCCCGTTTACCGGTCCCGCCGCACGCACCGGCGAAGAGTTCCGAACATCATCCGAGATGGCGCTTGAAGCGATCGACTACACCATCGGCGATTACACCATCGAAGTTGTGTGGATCGACTCGCAGTCCGATCCTGAAAAAGCGACACGCGCTTATGAGGAAGCCGTCGTCCAGGATGGTGTCGAGGCTGGAGCGATCAACTGGCACAGTTCCGTCTCCGTTGCGGTCATGGAAGTGACCGCCAAGCACCAGGTTCCTCATTTCTTTGGGTTTGGTGCGACCGAGGTCGTGAACGAAAAATTCCAATCCGATCCTGAGAAGTACGGTTACTGGACATCCAAGGGCTGGCCAACCCCGGTGAAGCTCACCGTGGGCTATGTGGAAGCGATCGAAGGCGCTATCGCTGAAGGCATCTGGTCACCGGAAGCCAAGACTGTCGCCATATACGGCGAGGACACAGACTGGGGCCGCAGCTTCGGTGAAGGCCTCGCCTCACAGCTTGTGGCTGAAGGCTGGGAGGTCGTTGATCGACAGTACTTCCCCATCGAGCAGACCGAGTTCTACCCGACCTTGAACTCATTCAAGGATCAGGGCGTCGCGCTCGTTGCCGGCACCAGCACGGCACCGCCTTCCATCTCCGCTTTCATCAAGCAGGCGGACGAGGTCGGGCTTGAGTCGCTGATCATCGCCGACGGCCTCGGCTGGGTTGGCGAATGGTACGATCTCACCGGCGATGCATCGAACTACGTGATCGACCAGATCCCCGGTTTCGGTTCTCAGGCCGCCAAGGACTTTGCCGCTGCGTTTGAGGAGAAGAGCGGGTTACAGCCCAGCCCCTCCTCCGGCGGTCTTTCCTTCGACGGCATGAACTTCTTCATCAAGGTCCTCCAGACCACGTATGAAGACTTCGGCGAACTCAGTAAAGAGACCGTGTACCAGACCGTGCAAGACAAGGTTTGGACCGGCGAGCTGACCTATACAGCCGAAGATGGCGCGATCGTCATGGAAGAGTACAACTTCAGTGACCCGCCCGATCCACTCGTAGGCGGCGAATACTACACCTTCCCCGTCCTGCAATATATGGATGGTGATCAGGTCTATATCTTCCCTGAATCAATCGCCGAATCAGATTTGATGGTTCCGTAAAGGACCTTCTTAAAGAGGGGATGGCGGCAGTGCCGCCATCCCCTGCACGATGTTTTCACACTTCGGATTTATATTCTTTCGGACTTATGACCTGACCAACCGAATCAAAAACAAGCATACGAGGGATGTCTATGCCCACGATCCTGGAAGTTCGCGAATTGACCAAGCGCTTCGGTGGCCTGGTCGCAGTCAATAATGTCTCCTTCAAGATTGATGAAGGCGAGATCTTCGGCCTCATCGGTCCCAACGGTGCCGGGAAGACCACGCTGCTCAACTGCATCGCCGGCACCTACTCGCCCGACAGTGGCGTGGTTAGCTTTCTCGGAAAGAAGATGACCGGCTACAGCGCCGATGTCCTCTGCCGGGCGGGTATGAGCCGCACATTCCAGATCTCCCAGCCTTTCCCACGCCTGACGGCACTTGAGAACGTGATGGTCTCGACGATCTTTGGCAACCAGCGTTCAAATATTTTTAACCCCGAACAATGGGCCCACGAGATGCTCGATTACGTCGAGTTCCCCATGCATATTGAGACACTCGCCTGCAACCTGAACACCGTGCAGTTGAAACGCCTCGACCTCGCCCGTGCCCTGGCCAGCGAACCCAAACTTCTTCTGCTGGATGAGTTGGCAGCCGGATTAACCGAGGGTGAGCTGCATGATTTGATGGAAGTCATCCGCAAGATCCGCAAAAGTGGCGTGACGATCCTGATCATCGAGCATATCATGCGTGTGATCATGGGGCTCTGCGATCGCGTGATGGTTCTTCACTACGGACGCAAGATCGCCGATGGCATGCCGCAGGATGTAGCTCAAGACCCCAGGGTGACGGAAGCGTACCTGGGTGAAGAGACTCTGGCTGCCTGAGACAGCCGGTTTGATTATGTAATTTTGCCTATCAAGCAGGAGGCGACCCTTGTTAAAAGTAAGTGAATTAGACGCTGGATACGGATTTCTACAGGTCCTTTGGAAAGTCTCGTTGGAAGTCAACGACGGTGAATTTATCGCGCTGGTCGGACCTAATGGCGCCGGAAAATCCACGACACTCCGGACGATCGCCGGCCTGGTCGAACCGATGTCGGGCGAGATCACCATCAACGGCGACCCGATCGGAGGCCTGTCCGCAAACCTGGTCATCAAGGAAAAAGGCATCAGCTACATCTCTGAGAGCCTCAACCTTTTCTCCGACATGTCCGTGGAGGAGAACCTGCTCCTGGGAGCCTACACGATTCCCAACAAAAACGAGCAGAGAGATTCTCTCGAGTTTGTCTATGACCTCTTCCATCGCCTCTCAGAACGAAAATCGCAGCTCGCCGGTACATTGAGCGGTGGAGAACGCAAAATGCTCGCTATCGCTCGCGGGATCATGTCGAGTCCTGATTTACTGCTCGTTGACGAGCCTTCGCTCGGTCTGGCCCCCAATCTCACCCAGGACGTCTTTCAGGCCCTGCTCAAGCTGCGCGATCAAGGAGTCACGATCCTGCTCGTCGAGCAGAACGTGAACACGACCTTGCACATTACTGACCGGGCTTACGTGATCGAAAAAGGCCAGATCATCATGGAAGGTCCCAGTAATAAATTGTTAAACAACGAACATGTTCAAGCCGCGTATTTAGGCATATAAGCACCGTTATTCCAGCTGCTTTTGAGGAGTACTGCACATGGCTGAAACCGCAATGAAAGAGCGATCCCCGCTCACCAAATTTCTCGGTAAAGCAACCTCGAGCGCCGGCCTGACAATCATTTTCACGATTGTCATTGCCATCGCCGCCACGATCGCTGCCGGCCCCTTCACACTGATTAACGCCATCGTCACAGGTGGAATGTGGGCATTGTTAGCGGCAGGATTATCGCTGGTTTTCGGCGTGATGAACCTGGTCAATTTCGCCCACGGCGAGTTCTTCATGATCGGCGGACTGACCGCGTATTACGTCTTTACACCAATCTCTGATTACCTCAAAGAAAATCCATCCCCGCTGCTCACCGCCCTTGCACCATTCGCCGGGATCATCGCCGCCACAATCGTCGGCGCACTGGTCGGGGTCGTGCTTGAAAAATTAGTCTTCTACCAGCTGCGCAAACGAACCAGGGAGCAGTGGGTGATGAACTCCTTCCTGCTCACTGTGGGCATTTCGGTAATCATCATCAACGGCGTGCAGATCATCTGGGGCACAAACTACAAAGGCATTACATCCTACTGGGACGCTCAGCCGCTGGAGATCTTGGGCATATTCGTCTCTGTGGATCGCCTGATCGTCTTTTTCCTCGCCATTGTGACGATGGCTGTCTTCTGGTATTTCTTGCAGCGGACAACCACCGGTCGAGCGATCCGGGCCGTATCCCAGGATGAGACCGGCGCGCAGATGGTCGGCATTGATCTGAACCGCATCCAGGTCCTGACGCTCGCGCTCAGCAGCGCGCTGGCCGCCATGGCTGGTGCCAGCTTGCTGTTCATGTTTCCTTCCTATCCAACGGTCGGATTAAAACCGCTGTATATCGCCTGGTATGTCGTCATCCTCGTTGGGCTTGGCAACGTCGCCGGCGCACTCGTTGGAGGCTTCATCGTCGCCCTGCTGCAGACCCTGACAGGCTACTTCATTGGGGTGACTTGGGACGATGTGATCCCGACTGCATTCGTGATGCTGATCCTTCTCATCCGCCCCTCGGGCCTCTTCGGCAGCGAGGTCAAAGGCGTGCACGAGCAGTAAAGGACTATCCATGACACAAAATTCAACGGTCAAGTACACAATCGAAGAACAAGAGCCGATCGAGCGCATTCAAGCGTTCGCAAAGAAATTTGGCATCAGCCCAGCCGGTTTGCTGAGCCTGGTGGTCTTGTTGGTGCTCCCCTTCATCCCGCCGTTCAACCAGGAACACCTTCTGCGCTGGTTGGTGGGCGCGGCGTTGATCGCAGCCCAGACGATTGCCTTCGACTTCACAACCGGCTTTATCGGCGTGGTGAATTTCGGGTTCGCCGCTTTTCTGGGCGTCGGTGGTTACACCTCCGCGCTGCTGGCGGTCAACTTTGGAATCTCACCATGGCTGGGAATCTTCCTGGGTGTCATCCCTGCGGCTATTCTTGGTTTCATCACCGGTGTGCTTACGCTGAGACTGCGTGGTATTTTCGCCGCGCTTATGTCCTGGTTTATCGGATTGGCGTTGCTTGGTCTTACTCGAAACCTCACCGATCTGACTCGCGGCCCGCTCGGGCTCAATGCGCCTACCTTCCTTGAAACCGCCTCAAACCGGCCGTACTTTTACATTATCGTGGCCATGATGATGGTCACATATCTATCGCTTCGCTGGATCACGAACTCACGTTACGGCCTTGCCTTCAAGGCGATCGGCCAGAACATCGATGCAGCTAAAGCTTCCGGCGTCAACCCGACTTATTACCGGGTGTTCAATTTCACTTTACAATGTGCCTTTGCCGGCTGGCTGGGCGGCTTCTACGCTCACTATTACGGCATCCTCACCCCTGCAATCATGGCGACCTCCCACACGGTGGAGGTATTGGCGATTGCCTATGTCGGCGGAAGGGGCAGCATCTGGGGCGGCGCGTTCACTGCTTTTCCGTTTATTTTCCTGATCGAATTCCTGCGCTCCAACTTGACGGAACTGCCAGGTCTGCATCTGGTTCTCTACGGTCTGCTGCTTATCCTTGTGATGATCTTCTACCCCGGTGGCGTTGCGCAGATCTACAACTCCATTCGAGACCGAATCCGGGACAGCGGCAATCATAAGGAAGCCGCGACAGCAGCTGCGGATTAAATTCATGAATTATCCAGCCGATCGCCGGGCAAATCCAGGGGAGACGCGCTGATTGTTTCAAACAGTCAGTGAATATTGATCAAGTCAGGCAAACGCCAACGAAAGCATCGGCGAACGACTTGCCAGCGTTCATCGAGGAAATGGAACATCATGTCCTACAGCCCAAACGAGCCGCTCAGCCAAAACGACATCGAAGCCATCCACGACAGCTCAATGAAAATCCTTTCGGAGACCGGAATCGGCTTCCCTCATAGCGGCGCGCTGAAGCTCTTCAGAGAGAGCGGCTATCGCGTCGAAGACGAGATTGTCTTCTTCGAAGAGGATCAGCTGCTTTCCACGCTCGAGAACGTGCCATCTTCGTTCACAATCCACGGTCGTGATCCAGAGAAGAGCGTCGGGGTCGCTGACGGCACCCCCGCCCTCGCGCCCGGGTACGGTGCCCCTTTCCTGGCTGATCCCGAGGAGGGCGTCCGCAAACCATCGATAGAGGATTACCGCTCGCTGGTGCGATTGGCTCACCAGCTTCCCAACCAGGACTTGAGCGGTCATCTACTTGTGCAACCCGACGATATCCCACCAGACATTGCCCATCTGCACATGCTCGCCGCACACCTGCTCTTGTCAGATAAACCACTGGTTGGCAGCACGGAGGGTGAACTCGGCGCAAAGCACACGCTCGAAATGACCGCGATCGCATTCGGACTTGAGGTCGAAGATCTCAAGGAAAAGTCCTACTTTGTGGGCTTGATCAACACACTCAGCCCACTTCGATTGAGCGAAGAGATGGTAGCTGCGTTGATCACCTATGCAGGCGCGCGCCAGCCCGTAATTGTAGCCGCCGCGACCATGGCTGGCTCCACCGGGCCAATCACTCTGCCTGCAATGCTCGTCCAACAGAACGCTGAAATCCTTGCCGGCATAGCATTAGCCCAGTTGATCTCGCCGGGAACACCGGCAGTTTACGGATCGACATCTACAAACATGGACATGCGTACAGGCGCGATGGCAATTGGCAGCCCGGAATTGTCACTCGTCATAGCTGCCACCGCCCAAATCGCCCGCCACTACCAATTGCCCTGTCGAAGTGGCGGTGCGCTATCCGATGCACACTCGCCTGATGCCCGCTCAGGCTACGAATCGGCATTCAGTTTGCTCACCGCATTCAACAGCGGGATCGATCTTATCCTACATTCCGCGGGTATATTGAGCTCCTTCCTGGTTTTCTCCAGGGAAAAACTTGTTCTCGACGATGATCTTTGCGGCATGGCCCGACATTATCGAAACGGTATCATGGTTGATAACGCAACTCTGGGACTCGAATCGATCAAAAATGTCGCTCACGAGGGTAATTACCTGAAGGACCCGATGACGATCGCCCGCTGCCGAACGGAATTCTGGAAGCCGCAAACCTTCAGCCGCGACAGCGTGCAAAACTGGATTGCAATGGGCCAAATGGACGCCTTTGAGATGGCGAACGACAGAGCAGATCAGCTTCTTGCCGGCTATGAGCAACCGCCTATCGATCCTGCAATTGAAAAAAGGATCTGGGCTTATATCGAAGAAAACGTCGGTTAAAAGGCTCCAACACAGGATCTGCGGCCTTCCAGCAAGGGCTGATCCTGCCGAA
Organism: uncultured Anaerolineales bacterium; assembly: GCA_965603565.1. Taxonomy (GTDB): domain Bacteria; phylum Chloroflexota; class Anaerolineae; order Anaerolineales; family E44-bin32; genus E44-bin32. The sequence continues at coordinate 19,672 of CBFDDM010000007.1, forward strand.
ATTCGGCGGCTTATAGAAAGGTCTCCGGTAAACGTTTGATCACCAGTTCAGATCCATCACGTGGAAACAGCTCAGACTTCCACGCTGAAGATATACATAACCTGCACCTTAACATCCGAATAGATCAAGAAGAGTTAACCGTGCCTGCAGGGATATCGGTCGCCGCAGCGCTTCTCGCCAACCGCGGGCTGTTTTTCCGCCTGTCGGATGATGGCGAAGCTCGCGGCATGTTCTGCGGCATGGGCGTTTGCTATGATTGCCTGGTCGAGATCGATGGCAAGCCAGACCAGCGCGCCTGCATGGTCCACGTTGAGGATGGCATGAACATCCGCACGGGGAGCGTTGCCCGGTGAAGAGCGTCGATCTCGTCGTGATCGGCGCCGGTCCCGCCGGCATTTCTGCCGCCGTAACCGGCGCTCGCCGCGGGTTGAATGTCACCTTGCTGGACGAAAATCCCCTTATCGGCGGCCAGGTGTTGACGCAAGCCGACCAGAATACACCCCGTGCTGCTGCACCCGATGCATTCCGGCGTGGGAAGGAGCTACGTGCTGATCTCGAGCACCACCCTGTGGATCTCAAGCAAGAGTCAATCGTTTGGGGCATCGATGGCACCCGCGTGGCATTTTCCAGCCCGGAAGGTTCAACCCGGATCGAAGCATCCGCGCTGATCATCGCCTCGGGCGCACGCGAATTTGTGCCCGCGTTCTCCGGATGGACACTTCCCGGCGTGATGACCCTGGGCGGCGCCCAACACCTGATCAAACGATACGGTGTGCTTCCGGGTAAATCGATCCTGCTCGCCGGCACAGGGCCGCTGCTGTGGGCGCTCGCTGCTACCGCGCTTGAGAAGGGCGGCAACCTGCTCGCCATCCTGGATTTCGGTCAGCCGGCTAAATGGATTCCGGCTTTGCCGCAGGTCAATGCGCTGAAAGATCGCCTCGGGCTTGCCTGGCATTACCTGAGCGTCATCAGAAAGCACCGTATTCGTTATATCTTTGCTCGTGAGCGATTGATCGCGCATGGAAATGCTGTGCTACGGACCGTATCGGTCGGGAACCGCCGTTTTCAACCCGAAGCCTTATGCGTCGGCTTTGGATTTCGCCCGAACGTCGAGCTGCTGCAGCTCGCCGGCTGCGAGATGGGTTTCGAACGTTCTCTGGGGGGTTGGATTCCGCTGACAGACGAAAGTCTTCAGACCACACGACCAGGCGTCTTTGCAGCCGGAGAATGTGCCGGGATTGGCGGTGCCGAGAAAGCCCTTCTGGAGGGCGAGCTTGCTGCCCTGGCGGTCTTTTCATCTCTCAGCGGATCGTTAAATTCCGCGGATCACGGAAGACTCGCCTGGCTGCGCAAACGCATACGGAAGGAAACTCGCTTTGGGCGGGTGCTAAATGAGGTCTGCGAACCTCCTGCGAATTTCATCAGTGGGCAGGATGACGACCTTATTCTCTGCCGTTGTGAGAGCATCCGCGCCGGGGAAGTGAAGCAGGCGATCAGGGACGGGATCTCTTCGTTAGATGGGCTGAAAAACCAGGTGCGCGTCGGGCAGGGGATGTGCCAGGGCAGAACATGCGGACCGCTGCTGCAGCGCTTGCTTTCTGAAGAGCTCGATCTCCCCCAAGAGCGGTTAGCCCCGTTCCACGTCCGCCCACCGGTCAAGCCGGTCACGTTGCGCCAAATTGAGAGACAGTTATGAATCACAGCGACATCATCATCATCGGGGGCGGGCTCATCGGGGCATGCTGCGCCGACGCGCTGACATCTCGCGGCCTGGAAGTGATCCTGCTTGAACGCAGATTCCCAGCGAGCGGCAGTTCAAGGGCCTGTGATGGGCTCATCCTGCTCTGGGACAAGAATCCCGGGGCTGAAATGATGCTCGGCAAGAGCAGCGTGAAACTCTGGAAAGAGTTGGTCCCCCAGCTCGATGCGGATATCGAATTTAGAAAGACCGGAACAGTCCTGGTCAACGAAGATCAAGCCGGATTTGAAAGCAGCCAGCAGTTAGTGGGATCCGTGACCGCAGAGGGAATATCCGCCACATCGTTGCAGTCTCCCGAATTAAATGAACTCGAGCCCGGGTTGGCAAACGATCTGGCAGGCGGTGCTTATTTCCCGGACGATTACCAGGTCGACCCTCGTAAGGCGACGCTTGCCATCCTGCGAAAAGCGCAAGCACAGGGATTGAAGCTGCGCAACGGTGAGCAAGTCCGGGATCTGAAACGAACCCAGGCCAGCGAGGCTGGCTGGCAGGTCGTCACCCAGCGTGCCACCTATTCGGCGGACAGGCTGGTTTGCGCAGCCGGGGTCTGGAGCGCAGCGCTTATGCAGATGCTCGACATCGATATCCCGGTCCGCCCCCGCAAAGGGCATATTCTGGTGATTAAATCGGGACACGATGCGCTGCACCACCCGGTCCTGGAAGGCGGCTATGAAGACACCGTTCATGCGGGTGGAGATGATTTGCAGACTGCACTTGTGGCAGAGGTGACAACCGCAGGTACGATGCTCATTGGAAGCAGCCGCCAGTTTGCAGGATACGATCGGAGCGTTTCCTGGGACGTGCTTCAGGCGCTCGCCCGCCGCGCCACTCGCTTCATCCCGGTACTGGCTCAGGCTCCGCTGATACGCAGCTATACCGGATTGCGACCGTGGAGCCCCGATCACCTGCCACTGATCGGGCCGGTTAATGCGAACGAGGATCTTTACCTCGCCACTGGCCATGAAGGTGCCGGGATCTGCCTGGCACCGGTCACAGGCGATCTGATCGCCAGGTGGATGGTCGAAGGTCAGGCGCCTGAATTATCAGAGGCAGTTGTGCCTTCAAGGTTTTGGTAAACGGTGCATGAAACGTAGAATAGGATTGTTCAAGAAGTTGTTGATTTGATTTTAGCCAATGTGAAAGGAAAAGGAAAAATGGCAGAAAACCTCACCAGCACAGTATCTTCCGCCGGTCAGACAGTTGAGATCTCGCGCGAGCTCCCTACCGTGATCATTGGCGAGCGCATCAACCCGACCGGCCGCAAGAAGGTTCTCGCCGCTCTGCAGGAAGGCAACTTCGAGGTCGTGAAGCAAGATGCCACCCGACAGGTCGAAGCGGGTGCGGCGATCCTGGATGTTAATGCGGGCGTGCCGGGCGTAGACGAACCCGAACTGCTCAAGAAAGTCATGCAGACCGTCATGGAGGTCACCGATGTGCCGCTGTGTATCGACTCGGCGGATCCGGAGGCACTCCGCGCGGCACTGGAGAACTACGAAGGGAAGGCGCTGATCAATTCGACCAACGGTGAGGAGAAATCGCTCGAAGCGATCCTTCCGCTGGTCAAGGAGTTCAACACGGCTGTTATCGGTCTGTGCATGGATGATGACGGCATCCCGCCGACTCCACAGGACCGCCTGAAAGTCGCCGAAAAGATCATCTCCCGTGCCGACAAGCTCGGCATCCCTGCCGAGGATGTGATCATCGATCCGCTTGCGCTCACGATGGGCTCGGACCACAACGCTGGCCGCATCGCCCTGGAAACGATCGAGCTGGTCGTAGAGAAATTCGGCGTGAACATCACCATGGGCGCCAGCAACATATCATTTGGCCTTCCCGATCGTGCATACATCAACTCGACCTATATCGCCATGGCGATTTACGCAGGCATGACCTGCCCGATCACAAACCCGCTGATCACCGAGATTCAAACCGCGGTATTGGCTGCAGATCTATCGATGGGTCATGACGAGTACGGCAGCCGATGGATCAAAGCCTTCCGCGAACGCCAGAAGAAAGAGACTGAAAGCTAGCCAGGGTTGAAAATATTTCATGATGTCGACGACCGATGCCAGTAAAGCATACACTCTGATCAAGGAAAGGGTCATTAAAATCAAGATGCCCCCGGGCTCTGTGATCCGCGAAACCGAGCTGATGAATGAGCTCGATCTCGGACGGACGCCGATCCGCGAGGCCTTGAAACGCCTTGAGTCCGAGAACCTGGTGATCGTCAAACCCAGACAGGGTATGTTCGTAGCCGATATTCCGATCACCGACCTGATCCAGATTTTTGAAGTGCGCGTCGAGCTCGAGGCGTTGTGCGCCCACCTGGCTTCAAAGCGCATGACGCCCGAGATCCTGAGCAGCATGAAAAATCTGGCTGAGACCTATTCACAGAGTGAAAAGCAGGATCTCAACTGCCTGTTTGACCAAGACCGTCAGTTTCATGCGCTTCTGGCCGCAGCAGCTCACAACCGTTTTCTGGTGGATGAGATCGAACATTACTACAACTTATCACTGCGCATCTGGTATCTCGTCCTGCACAATGTGAAGCCTGCGGACGTCGACGTCGACGCGCATTTGAAAATCCTTCAAGCTATCGAGGCTCGTGATCATGAAGCTGCTCGAACGCATATGCGCAAGCATATTGAGCAATTTCACCGCACGGTTAAGTCCTATGTCTGAGAGTCTTTATACAGGAGCGTGTTTATCGCACATGAACGCTGAGATATTCCAATTAAGAAACAAAACGATGTTCGAAATCGAAATCCAGGAGGCAAGAGCGACATGAGCGAGACGTTGTCTAAATTATCGACAGCCATCATCGAGGGCAATCTGGAGGTCATGGAAGGTCTGACCCAGCAAGCGCTCGAAGAAGGCAATGAAGCCCAGGAGGTGCTCAACGAAGGTTTGATGCCCGGTATGGACCATGTTGGCGTGGAATTTAAAGCCGGCAATATGTTTGTTCCTGAGGTGCTCCGTTCGGCGCGCGCCATGCAAGCTTCGATGACCATCCTGCGCCCGATCCTCGCCGAAAGCGGCGTGGAACTGGCGGGAAAGGTGCTTCTGGGGACTGTCAAGGGCGACCTGCACGATATCGGCAAGAATCTAGTATCGATGATGTGCGAAGGCGCCGGTTTCGAGGTCAAAGATCTCGGAAAAGATGTCGAGCCCGATACGTTCGTTGAAGAGGTCAAGAATTTCGAGCCGAATGTCCTTGGAATGTCAGCACTGCTCACGACAACGATGCGCGCTATGGAACACACGATCAAGTCACTCGAGGAAGCCGGCGTGCGCGATCAGGTTAAGATCATCATCGGCGGGGCACCTGTGACCCAGGCGTTCGCTGACCAGATCGGCGCTGATGGCTACGCATCCAATGCCGCTTCAGCCGCCGACCTGGCCAAGAAACTGATCAGCGGATAGGCGCGGGGAGGAACTTATGCAGCGATCAGGTTTGAGTTTAATGCAGAGTAAATGGGAGGATTCTCAATGAGAGCGAATTACCAGGTAAATTCAGGTGTGCGCTTTCAAATGCTCTCCGACGATCAACTCCAGGAGATATTTGAAAGTGTGCTTCATGTTCTGGAATACACGGGACTGGAAGTCCACCACGAGGAATCGGTCAGCATCCTGAAAGAGGCCGGAGCCTGGGTAGATGGTAAGCGTGTTCGCCTGCCTTCGCACATGGTTCGCCGGGCACTTGAACTCGCCCCGCGCTCCTTCACAGTGTACGCGCGCGACGGCAACCCGGAGCACGACATTCACATCGGGCCAGGCCGGTCCCACTTCGGCCCTGGCCCCACCTGCCCGAACTTCATCGACGTCGAGTCTTTGGAACGCCGGCCATATGTGAAGAGCGACGTACCGCTGGTAGCCAAAGTGGTCGATGCACTTCCAAACATCGATTTCTGCGAATCGCTTGGAACGGTGAACGATGTGCACCACGATCTCGGCGCGACATACGAATTTGCAGGTATGTTCCCTAATACCAGCAAGCCGATCGTAGCCTGGTCGTATGACAAATACGACTCGGAGGAGATTCACAAAATCGCGGTTGCTGAGGCTGGCGGTCAAGAAGCATTCGAGCTGCGGCCCAATTACATCCACTACTGCGAGCCGCTCTCGCCGCTCGTAAGCACGCAGGATGCGCTCGACAAGCTGATCTTCGCCGCCAATCACCGCGTACCGTTAATCTTCACACCCTGCCCGATCGCGGGCGGCACCGCACCGATCACCGCCGCAGGCATTATCATCCAGGCCGCAGCCGAATCATGGATGGGCCTCACCATCGCCCAGACACTGCAGCCCGGATTGCCGTTCTTCATGGGCGGCGTGCTGTCGGTCATGGACATGAGCAACATGATCCTGGCTTATGGTGCCCCCGAACTGTCGCTGTTCATGGCCGGCATCACCGAGCTCGCCCACTACGTCGGCCTGCCACTCTGGCAAACAGGCGGCTGCACCGACTCGAAGGCGCTGGATGAGCAGGCCGCGATCGAAGGCTCGCTCTCGGTCTACTTCTCAGCGCTCACCGGCGGGGACCTGTGCCATGACGTGGGTTACACCGAAAGCGCCATGACCGGTTCGGTCTTCCAGCTCGCCATGATGGATGAGGCTATCGGCTATTCCCGACGTATCACGCGCGGCATTGAGGTAAACGAAGAAACGCTTGCCGTCGATGTGATCCATAATGTCGGACCAAACGGTCACTATCTGCGCGAGCAGCACACCCGCGACCACTACAGGAGCGAGTTCTTCTACCCCAACCTCTGCGACCGTCGCAACTACGAGGAATGGGAGATGATGGGCAAGCAGACCATGTCCGATCGAGTAGTCTCTCGCGTGCAGGATATCCTTGCTACGCATGAGCCCTCGCCGATAAAGCCGGAGACCGAAAAGGCAATCGAGGACGTGCTCGCCGCGGCTGAAAATCGAGTCAAGGAATAGTCCACGCTTGAGGACACAAAGAGGTGAACAATGAGTGAAACACTGGAAAAGTTATCAACGGCGATCCTTGAAGGTGACTCGGCAGCGACCCCTGGCCTCGTCCAGGATGCGCTGGATGACGGCGTCACCCCCAAGACCGTCCTGGATGAAGGTATGGTTGTCGGCATGAACGAAGTCGGCGATCGCTTCAGGCGCGGCGATATGTTCGTCCCTGAAGTTCTGATGTCCGCCGAAGCGATGCAGACCGGGCTGGAAATTCTGCGGCCCGAGCTGGCCAGCAGTGGCGTCAAACTCATCGGCAAAGTCGTGCTTGGAACTGTCCAGGGCGACCTGCATGACATCGGCAAGAATCTGGTGGGCATGATGTGTGAAGGCGCTGGCTTTGAGGTGATTGATCTTGGTTTCAACCAGAAACCTGATGCCTTCATCGATGCGGTCAAGGAACACCAACCAGACATCGTCGGCATGTCCGCCTTATTGACAACAACGATGCGGGCGATGGGCCATACGATCAAGTCTCTGGAAGAGGCCGGCCTGCGTGATCAGTTGAAGATTATGGTCGGTGGAGCTCCCGTCGATCAAGATTTTGCAGATCGGATCGGCGCGGATGGCTACGGCTCCAACGCAGTTGCCGGCAGCGACCTGGCTAAACGCCTCGTCGGTGATGGTTAACAGGGAGAATTGAATAAAGCGATGAGTAGGTCTGAATCACTTCCGATGGTAGTAATCGCCTGTAAAGTTTTCCAGAACCTCTTGGAAGCATACCTGCCCGAAGAGGTCGCCGCCAGCATCATATTCATGGATTACGGTCTGCATCGTGTTCCCACAAAACTCACGTGGAGTGTGCAGGACGAAATCGATCGCATCGAGCAACCCAGCGTAATCATCCTGGGATATGGCTTGTGTGGAAACGGACTCCAGGGTGTGAAATCACGCCAGCATACGCTGGTGATCCCGCGTGCCGATGACTGCATCGCCATCTTGCTCGGATCGAGAGAGGCTTACCTTGAAGAATTTGAAAGTGAACCCGGAACGTACTACCTGACAAAGGGTTGGCTTGAATCGGGCAGCGATCCTCTCAAGGAATATAACGAGTACAAAGAGAAATATGGCGACGACGACGCTGAATGGCTCATGGACCAGCAATACCAGCACTACAAACGGCTGGTTCTGGTCGCCCATCAGCAGGAGGATCTGGTTACATATCGCCCACAAGCTCGGCAGGTTGCAAAATTCTGCGAGCGCTGGGGTATGCGCTATGAAGAGAAATTGGGATCAGATCGCTTTATCGCTCGACTGGTTGAAGTTGCGAAAAGTCTCAATGGGGACGAGAAGGATTTCCTTATTGTGCCGCCCGGTGGCGAGATCCGCCAGGAGGATTTCATCGGCGGATAGAACCGCCCCGGATAAGTCAAGAATATTGAGGCTGATCAGACAGGAGATCACAGCATGCAAGTGAAGAAAACAAATTTCACCGTAAACGCTACACCACGCTTTTCGGTGCTGACCGAAGACGAAATCGAACAGATCTATTTCTCGGCGCTCAGCGTGCTATACGAAACCGGTGTTCGTGTTTACGACCAAGAAGGTGTCGACGTCGCCCACGCAGGTGGTGCCATCGTCGAAGACACCACCGAAGATAGCAGCCTGGTGAAAATACCGCCGTGGATGGTCGATAAGGCACTCGCCACGCTGCCGCGCAAAGTCGTCGTCATCGGTCCGGATCGCGAGCACAAGATGGAGCTGTACAAGGATGCAGTATATTTTGGGGCTGGCTCGGACACGCCGTTTACTATCGATCCAAAGACGGGCAAACGCCGGCGGGCAACGTACGAGGATGTGAAAAACTTCGCGCGTCTGGCCCAGGCACTTCCCAATATCGACTTCCATATGTCGCTGGGCATCGTCCAGGACCGGGCCGTGGGCACTTACGACCGCTGGCAGTACCTCGCCATGTTGGAAGGCACCACCAAGCCCATCAACATTACTGCCGTCGATCTTGATGGCCTCAAGGACCAGCTGGAAATGGCGTACATCCGCCTCGGCGGCAAGGAAGAATGGCGCAAGGGACCGAGCTTCTCGCTGTACATCGAGCCGGTCTCCCCGCTCAGTCACTCCGAAGAGGTCATCCAGAAACTGCTCTTCTCGGCGGATAACGAGATCCCCTTCGTGTACACTCCCTGTCCGTTGGCCGGCGCGACCTCGCCGACCACCCTCGCCGGCACAGCTGTCCAGGCGCTGACGGAAAGCCTGTTCGGCATCGTGCTTGCGCAGATCCGTAAACCGGGGGCGCCGATGATCATCGGCGGCTTGATGTCCAACATGGACATGCGAACCACAGTGTACTGCTACGGCTCACCCGAGATGGCACTACTCAGCGCAGCTTACACCGAGATCACCAAGTGGTTAGGCGTGCCGATGTATGAGACCGCTGGATGCTCAGACTCGAAGATATTCGATGCGCAGGCGGCCATGGAAGCCACGATCAACATCACCACCGCCGCGCTCATCGGCGGAAACATGATCCACGACGTCGGCTACCTCGAGCAAGGGCTGACCAGCTCACCCGAATTGATGGTCGCCTCGAATGAGATCATCGATATGGTCAAGCGCATTCTGCGTGGCATCCCCACCGGCGACGCTGACCTGGCACTTCCCGTCATGGATGCGATCGGACCCGGCGGACACTTCCTCGAGCACGATCACACCTACAAGCGCTTCAAAGAGGAAATCTGGCAGCCGAAACTGATCGACCGTCAGAATTTCGAGAACTGGGAGACGACCGGCAGCAAATCGTTCAAGGATCGCGTGCACGAACGTGTGCTCGAAATCCTTGAAGCCGAACACGAACCGCTCATGGATGAAGAGATGTTCAAGGAACTCAAACACATCTGTGATCTCGCCGATGAGCGCCATAAGGATGAGGAGCTCGATCTGGATATGTTTGGCCCAGCCTAAAACGAGCAAGTACATCCCGCTTCGTGCTCAATGCACAAGCAAGCCTCAACAGGGCAGGGCCAGCGGATGCCCTGCCCTGTTGATCACACCAATCGCTGAATGCTCTGCGAGACAGAAAGGTTTCATGCATCACGGATGACGAAAGGACCGCTCGTACTCGGCATCGACACAGGTGGGACCTATACCGATGGCGTGTTGCTGGACTATCAAAGCCGGGAGGTTCTTGCCGCCCATAAGAGTCTGACAACTAAGCGTGATTTCTCGGTAGGCATTGAGAACGTCATCCGCCAGATCGACATCGAAGACCCGGCAGCCATCCGCATGGTCTCAATCTCCACGACACTGGCGACGAACGCCATAGCCGAAGGCAAGGGCAAACGAGTCGCCTTGCTATTATTCGGTTACGATCCCGAACTCATCAAATCATTCTCACTCGATCAGCGCTTCGCCACGCCCGAGTACTACTATTTCGAAGGGGGGCACGACCTCTATGGGCAGGAAATGAAGCCGCTGGACCTCCCCGCCATTCTAGCCAAAGTTAACGAGATCAAAGATCAGGTCGATGCCCTGGCTGTCTCCAGCTATTTCAGCCCGCTCAACCCGGAACACGAAAGGCGCGCGTTCAGCGCCATAGAGAAGATTTGTGATTTGCCGGTTGTGCTCGGTCATCAACTTTCCACAAAACTGGGCTCGATCGAACGCGCCACCACCGCGGCGCTGAACGCCTCGCTCCTGGCAGTGCTTCAGGAATTCATCGTCGCCGTGCGGCAGGCTATGGAGCGCAGAGAAATCGATGCGCCCCTGATGGTCGTGCGCGGCGATGGCACCCTGATGAGCGATGAGTTCGCGGCGCGTACACCGGTGGAGACGATCCACTCAGGGCCGGCGGCAAGTGCCATCGGCGGTCGTTTCCTATCCGGATTAGACGATGCCCTCGTGGTTGATATTGGCGGGACGACCACCGATTTCGCGTTGATCAAGTCCGGGCAGGTCACGATCAGCGAGCAGGGCGCCACCGTCGGGGGCTATAAGACCGCCGTCAAAGCCGCGGATCTGTTGTCGATTGGCATTGGGGGCGACAGCCACATCCGCACCGACCACGAAGGCAACTACATGGTCGGTCCCGAACGGGTTGTCCCACTCGCCTACCTCGCCGAGCAATACGACAGCGTCTACCAGCGCCTGAAAGCGCTGTCGAAAAGAACGTGGGAACAATCCTCCCCTGATTGGCTCGAGTATTGGTTCTTGCTGCGGGATCCGGACGAAGGTCACATTCGCCTCTCAGGCAAACAAGCCGACCTGCTCGATCTCTTAAGATCTGTCCCGCTGCCCAAACCGGAAATCCTGCGAAGGTTAGGTGTTCTGCATGTTTCCCAATTAAGCGCCGACGAACTCTTTCGTCAGGAAATTTTGGGACGTGCCGGCTTGACGCCGACTGATCTGCTCCACACCGATGGCAGGTTCCAACGTTGGAACACCGAGGCCGCAGAGTACGCCTTGCAGAGCCTATGTAAATATCAGTTCGAGGAGGCGGATACGATTCGAGATCGAATCTGGAGACAAATGACGGAGTCAATTCTGCGAACAACGCTCAGTTTCCTCACCCGCCTCCCCGCGCTCGAAGAGCAAACTCAGGATGACAGTCTGGCTGAATGGTTCTTCAAAAACAGCCTCTACGACCTGCATCCCGATCTCGCCACTGCCTTTAGCTTGCGCCTGCCGATCATCGGCATTGGGGCGCCCGCCGAGCTGCTCCTACGTGAAGTCGCCGAAAAGCTGAATGCCGAGTTGATCCTGCCCGAGAATTTCCACGTCGCCAACGCGATCGGTGCCGTTGGCGGTAGCGTGATGGTCGAGGAGGAGATCCTTGTCTACCCTGTGTTCTCAGGCGATAGCCTCGATGTGATCGCCTACCGGGTGCAGAGCAAGACGGACAGCGAGCAAATTGAGGACCTCGAGGAAGCGCTCAAACACGCCCGCGAGGTCGCCGCCGAACGTTCATTAAGCGCCGCAATTCGCTCAGGGGCGGATCAACCAGAGATCAGCATGTTCGTCGAAAACGATGGGATCGACTCATACCGGGTGCGGGGTCGTGCGATGGGCAACCCGCGCTTGATGAAATGATCCGTTTCGCCCAGCGTTAAAGGGATAAAACAATGGACTTGATTCGTATCGATACACGTAAAGCCTACGAAAATATCCATGAGAAGATCACAACCCTGCAGTTGAAACCGGGCTCAGTCCTGAATGACCAGGAACTTGCCGAGGAGGTCGGCCTGGAACTCAAGCCTGTACGGGAAGCCTTGACCTTGCTGGCACACGATGGGTTGGTCAACTTCAGCGATCAAGGCATGTATGTCTCCGATATCAACGTTTCTGAATTGGAGCAGTTGAGCGAACTGCGCCTCCAACTGGAGACATTCTGTGCCCAGCTCGCTGCCGAGCGCGCCTCACCTGATGACCTGGCGGTGTTAGAAGCGCTGCGCAGCGAGCAAGCCGCTATCGACCCCGATGAAATCGAGCGCTTATTCGATCTCGATCACAAATTCCATCAGGCCATTGCAGCCGCCTCCGGAAATCGCTACCTGGCGCGAGCCCTCGAGCAGCTCTTCGGACAGTCACAGCGTCTTTGGTACCTGGTCCTGCCAGAATTAGAGTTTCTTCCTGATGCGGTGGAAACACACCTTGATCTGTTGAAGGCGATTAAAGCCGGTGACGGAGTTGGAGCCGCGGGCATCATGCATGACCACGTGAAGAGTTTCTACGATAAAGTAAAAGCCATACTGCTTTCAAATGAAGTCTGACTGAGAGGTTTCAATGCCCACTGTTAAGGTCGTTTACGGCGAACATGAACGTCTTGTCGACGCGCAAGCAGGCGAGGTCCTCGGCGATGTGATCTCCAGGACTGATCTTCCGCTAGAACAACCCTGCGCCGGTCGTGGCACTTGTGGGATGTGCAAGGTCCTTGCGGAGAAAGGACTGGCCGAGCCGGATGAGGTCGAAGCGGAACATCTCACCGACGGTGAACTGGCGCTCAACAACCGTCTCGCCTGCCGGGCGCGGGTGCAGGACGATGTGCGCGTGATCCTCACGCCAATCGTCGTTTACTCCAACAAAATCTTCCGTACCAGCAACCGCTACAAGAAGACGGACACACCACTGGGTCTGGCGATCGACCTCGGCTCTACGACTGTGGCTGCCTTCCTGACGATGATGGACGACGGTGAAGTGTGCACCGGTGCAGCCAGCCTGAACCAGCAGACGATCTATGGCGCCGACGTGATCTCGCGCCTGAGTTCAGCGAGCAACGACCCCGCAGCGGCCGAGCGGCTCCACCGTCTCGCGCTGGCCTCAATCAATCAAGCGGTCGACTCCCTTAAACTCTCGCAGCGAATAAAGAACCGCATTGAGCGCGTCACGATCGTCGGCAACGTAGCGATGCATCACCTGCTGGCGGGCATCTCAATCGAGTCCCTGGCACGCATACCCTTCCAACCGCACAGCAAAGCATCCATTCGGGATGCACGGGATTTGATGGAGGGCATCTTCCCGAACGCAGCGCTCGTAAGCTTGCCGCCGCTGATCGGCGGTTTCGTAGGGTCCGACGCGCTGGCCTGCCTGGCTTACTTCAACTTTGACCAGGCTGATGGCCCGATGGCAGCTATCGATCTGGGCACGAACGGCGAGGTGCTCGTCACGGATGGCGATCGCATCTTGACCGCCTCAACGGCAGCCGGACCGGCATTCGAAGGTGTAAATATCTCGCACGGCACGCGTGCGATCGACGGCGCCATCACCCAGACCCATATTCAGGATGGCGATCTACAGCTAGAGACCATCGCCAACGAAGAACCCGTCGGGATCACGGGGTCAGGTCTGTTGAGCATTGTGCACGAGCTCCGCAAGACCGGCGTCATCGAGGTGAATGGTCGCATTGCCGAGAGCCATCCGGAGTTTGCCTCCACTATCGTCACCGAAAAGGATGGGTCAAGGAGCGTGCTGCTCACCGAAGATGGGAATATCCGCCTCACCCAATGGGACGTGCGCGAACTGCAGAAAGCCAAGGGTGCAATTCGCGCTGCGGTCGATATTCTGCTCGGTGAGCTGGATCTGGAGCCCTCCGACCTCCAGCACTTCATCCTGACAGGCTCGTTCGGCGGCCAGGTTGACGTTGAAGCAGCCGTCGAGATTGGCATGTTGCCGCAAATGAGTCATGATATTGTCAAGAACATCGCCAACGGCGCTGGCTTCGGCGCGGCACTATTCTTGACCGATGAAGGATTCGCGCGCGGTGAGTCGATCGCCGAGAAAGCCGTGCAGGTCGATCTCGATCTCGCTCCCGAATTTAACACACGCTACGTCCATTCGATGGCGTTGAGCGCCTCACTGGATTAACCCGGATTTTCCAATCCTCCCGTAAACGAATCGACGGACCGGAGGTGAAGCATGATCAACAGTCAATATTCGCCACTGCGCACACCCAGCTTGAAGGTCTTATCCTCATCACAGATCGAGGAGATCCACCGCGCCACGCTCGAAGTGTTGCGTCGAACAGGCGTGGTGGTGCGTGTGGAAGAGATCCGCAGCAAGCTGAAAGCGGCTGGCTGCTGGGTCGATGGTGAGCGGGTCTATATCCCGCCGCATCTCGTGGAATGGGCCGTGCGCACCGCTCCAAAACGGATTGTGCTTTGCAACCGGGATGGTGCGCCGCACATGCCTCTTGAAGGGCGAAAGGGCTTCTACGGCACGGGCTCGGACACCCCGTTCGTTATCGATCCACAGACCGGTGAGCGCCGTAAAGCTGTGCTGGATGACATCCGCAGCGTTGCCCGTCTGGTCGACGGTCTCGAGCATATCGATTTCCTGATGTGCATGGGCATTGCCTCGGACGTGACCGAATCGATCTCTGACGTGCACCATTTTAAGGTGATGCTTGAGAATACCGAGAAACCGATCGTCTACACAGCATGGGATCGTGCCAACCTGGAGGACATCATCTCCATGGCTGAAGCCGTCGCTGGAGGGGAGCAAGAGCTGCGCCGCAAACCATTCTGTGCGCTCTACAGCGAGCCCATCTCGCCGTTAACCCATGCACAAGAGAGTGGGGAGAAGCTGCTCTACATCGCCGGGAAAGGCCTCCCGGTGGTTTACACACCTGGCATGCAAATCGGTGGGACCGCTCCGGTCACACTGGCGGGTGCCCTCGTTCAAGCCAACGCCGAGCAGTTGAGCGGATTGCTCATCTGTCAGCTCATCCGTGAAGGTGCGCCGGTGATCTGTGGGGGCGGGATCTTGTTCATGGATATGGCGCAAGGGCTGATCTCGTACGCCGCGCCTGAATTCATGCTCGCCATGACCGCGTTCAGCGAACTTTGCCAGCACTATGAGCTTCCGATCTTCAGCTTTTCCGGCTGCTCGGATTCAAAAATGTTTGACGAACAGGCCGCCGCCGAGGGCGCCCTGTGGATGATGCTCACCGCGCTGAGCGGCGGCAACCTCATTCACGATGTCGGTTATATCGAAAGCGGTCTGACGGCTTCCTACGATCAGATCGTCGCCATGGATGAGATCGCCGGCCTGGTGAAACGTTTCATGCAGGGAGTGGAGGTCACGCAGGAGACCTTAGCCGTCGAGGTTATCGATCGGGTTGGTCCCATGGGTCATTATCTGGCGGACGACCACACCTTTGCCCACTTCCGCGAAAATTGGACCCCATCGCTGCACGATCGCAGCACATTTGCCGATTGGCAAGCAAATGGTTCAGAGAGCATGCGCGAACGCGTTCGAAACAAGGTGCTGGATATTCTTCAAAATCACCAACCCAAACCGCTGGCCGCGGACCTTTCCTCCGATCTGGACGCGATTATCGCCAGCGCCGAGAAACGTGTCGGGTAGCAAAGTGCCCATGGAGAGCTGCCAGTGAAGAAAACCCAGCCCATCCGGGCGCTTGAGGCCAGAGACATCGTCTTCGAGCCTCTCGAGCAAGAAAAGAACGAATATACCGCAGAAGGCGTTGCAGCTGACCTCGGCGTCGATGTCGCTCAAGTTCTCAAAGCGATGCTTGTACGCTACACACACCCGGAAAGGCCCAGCCCCAGCGGCAGCTTTGCACTCTTCATCACGCCGGGAGACCGGCGCCTCAGTCTGAAGAAAGCCGGCGAAACGCTTGGCGACAAGAACGTAGATCTGGCAAGTGAGCGCGATGTCGAACGCATCACAGGCTTCCAGGTCGGTGCAGTCTCCGTCCTCGGCCTGCGCCGCGAGGACACGCCCCGTTACGTCGACAAACACATCCTCGATCTGGCGCGAGTTATCATCAGCGCCGGTCGGCCTGATCTCGCTTTGCGGTTGGCACCTGATGCATTGGTCTCGGCTCTCGAAACTCCAGATATTGGAGACTACTGTGAATGACTTTGCGCAGGTCTGGTAGCGATTGGCTTTGCTTATGTTTACAATGACGATATTCATTCCGGGATGGTGACCAATTTTATGGATGATGCATTGAAATCGAAATTGACAGGACTTGCGTTGGTAGTGCTTGCCACGGCATGCTGGTCGACATCCGGGATCTTCATCAACTGGGTCGTCGATGGCAGCGGCGTCTCGCCGGTCGGCCTCGCATTCTGGCGTGACATCACGACCTTCACCTTCCTGCTTGTCGGGCTGGCTGTCTTGCAGCCAGAACTGCTGCGCATCAAACGCGCCGATATCCCCTGGATCGCGGCGATGGGTGCTTTCAGCATCGGTTTTTTCCACGTATTATGGAACACCGCCGTGCTCGTGAACGGTGTCTCGGTCGCCACCGTAATCCAGTGCAACGCCCCGATCTTCGTGACGATCATGGCCTGGGTATTGTGGCGTGAGCCGCTCACTCCACTAAAGATTCTGGCAATATTGATCGCCGGTGTCGGTATCGTCTTGATCGCCCGCCTGGATAACCTGACCCAATCAAGCATCACCCTCTACGGACTGATCATCGCGCTGCTTTCGGCAATTGCCTATGGATCATTCAGCTTGTTCGGGAAGAAGCTATCCGCATCCTATAGTTCATGGACGATCTTACTTTACGTATTTGGATTTGCATCACTGGCATTGCTCCCCTTCCAGCTCGTAGGCAGAAGCGCACCCTGGCCAGTGCCCACCCGCACTTTGCTGTCTTTCTTTGCGCTCGTCCTGTTCACCACGATTTCGGGTTTCGGCCTTTATACCTCCGGCTTGCGGCGGCTGCAGGCCAGCGTCGCCTCAATCACCTCCAACACGGAGGTGCCATTCGCAGCGGTGCTCTCCTATTTCATCCTGGGTGAACGCCTGGACCTGCTGCAGGTTATAGGAGCCGTCCTCGTCGTCGGCGGTGTCGTGCTTGTCTCACTGCCGCGCCGGAAAGCTCCCAAACCGGCCGTTCCGCCGGCTTGAAGCAAGGATCTCTATGACCGACCTTGTTCTAGGTATTGATACCGGCGGCACTTACACCGATGGCGTGCTGCTCGACTTCCAGAGCCGCGAGGTGCTCAGATCCACGAAAACCATCACGACTCACCACGACCTTCAGGAATGCATCCTTAAAGCTCTCGATGCCATTCTTCCCGAGGACCCCGGTGCGATCAAACTTGTCTCAATCTCAACTACCCTGGCCACAAATGCCATCGCCGAAGGTAAAGGCCGGCCCGTTGCACTGCTGTTGTTAGGCTACGATCCAGAACTGATCCAGCGCTTCTCTTTGGCCTCCAATTTCGCCACCGGCAGATTTGATTATCTAAAGGGGGGGCACACGCTTACTGGCGAAGAAGCCCGGCCGCTCGATGTTGAGGCGATTAAGCGCATCGTAAAGGATTACGAGCAGGAAGTCGAGGCTTTCGCCGTCTCGGGTTACTTCAGCCCTTTCAACCCCGAACATGAGCTGCGCGCCGAGGCGGCGATCGCCGAACTAGTTGGCGCACCGGTCGTGCTGGGTCACCAGCTATCCACGAAACTAAACTCGGTCCAGCGCGCCGCGACGGCATCCCTGAACGCCGCACTGCTTTCTATTCTTCAGAATTTCATTCAATCGATGTACACAGCCCTGCATGCGCGAAAAATTGACGCCCCACTCATGATCATGCGCGGCGACGGCGCGTTGATGAACGGCCAGATCGCCAGCCAGCGGCCTGTCGAGACGGTCCATTCAGGTCCAGCTGCCAGCGCGATCGGGGCACGTTTCCTCGCTCAGCAAAACAACGCTCTCGTTATCGACATTGGTGGCACGACAACCGACCTGGCGATCATCGACAACGGACGGGTGAATATCTATGAGAAAGGCACCTCGGTCGGGGAGTACAGCACGGCGATACGTGCCGCCCAAGTGCGTTCAATCGGTCTGGGCGGCGACAGTCTTCTCGACATCAGCGTAGAAGACCGACTGCTCATCGGTCCGGGACGCGTCGTCCCTCTCGCTTATCTCTCTCAGCGCGACGAGCATGTAGCCCGCAGTGTGCGCACACTCGCCTTCGGCGCGACGAAACGACCCTCAGCGGATTACCTGCACTACTGGTTCCTCAACCGTGAGCCGACGAAACCGCTAGATAACCCCCGCGCTCAGCGGTTAATCGAACTGCTGCGTGAGCACCCACTACCACTGCCCACGATCCTCGAACGACTCGAGGTTATCCACCCCATTCAGGTTGGCGGGGCAGCCTTGATCCGCGAGGAAATCATCGGTCGTGCCGCGCTGACCCCCACTGACCTGCTTCACGTGACCGGCGAGTATGCACCCTGGGATCGCGAGGCAGCCGAGATCGCAGCTCGTTTCTTTGCACGGCTCAAACAGGTCAGCGTGGATGAGCTAGATACCCTCGTGAAACGACTCATCAGCGAGCGCATCATGGAGGAGATCATAACCTTCATCTCCGAACAATCGATCGACCGCACTGGGTATATCTCAAAACCACATGCGCTGGGTGAATGGTTGGTCGAGGAGAGTCTCTATGCCCGCAATCCATACCTCGGGTGCAGCATCCACCTCAAGATACCTATCATCGGCATAGGCGCTCCGGCGGCGATCTACCTGCCAGCCGTGGCTGAACTGATGAGAACAGATCTCATCCTTCCAGAGCACTACAATGTCGCGAACGCTGTAGGGGCGGTGTCAGGCAGCGTTATGAGCACACATGAAGCCTGGGTGCTGCCCGTGATGCGCGGGATGAACATCACTGGTTTCTACGTCCAATCTGGCAAGGAGCGTAAACGCTTTGCCCGCATTGAACCGGCTATCGAATACGCAGAGCGCAAGCTCGAAGCCGTCGCTCGCCAGGAAGCTTTACGGGCTGGTGCCAGGGACTTGCTCGTCGAAATCGAGCATCTCGACGAAGGCGCAGAAAGCTACCGCATACGCGCAACCGCCATCGGAAACCCAACGCTGGGATAAACGCCGGATGTGCCGGCGATCCAGCTGTTCGCTTATCACGGGCTCTCGGCTTCTTGAAGCACGCGTGGATTAGCCCGGTTCAGGACCGGACACGACGGGAACAGTCTCCAGGTTCCCCCACTCGGACCACGAACCATCATAGCCCCGGACGTTCTCATAACCCATCAAACGCAGCATGAAATAGGCATGTGCGCCTCTCCAAAAAGTCTGACAGTATGTGATAATTTCTTTGTCAGGTTCGATGCCACGCTCATCCAGGAGCGCCATGATTTGCTCTGCCGGAGCGAAGCGTTCAACATCAGCGTCCCTTAACTCTGCCTCCCAACCATCTTCGACGGTGTAGATGGCATCTCCCCCGGCGAGCGTTTCGATCCATGCTAGATTGACAGCCCCGGGAATATGGCCACCGCGCCTGGAAAACCTGACTTCCCCTCGATACTCCTGCGGAGAACGGACATCCAGGATGCCCACCTGTGGATCTTCCAGGCTGGATTGAACCCCTTCAAGATCTATGACGAGCATCTCTTGCAGCTCGATCGGGTAATCGTTCGCCGCCAGGGATGGTTCGCTGTCTGAGATCGGCAAGCCTGCTTGCTCCCACGCGTTCCAGCCGCCGTTCAACACGCGGACATCCGCATGCCCGACGTATTCCAACGTCCAGAACATCCGCGCTGAGCTCATCATGCCCAGATTATCATAAATCACGGCCGTCATTGAGGGCTCCAAAGCGATGCTGTTCAGCGTGTCCTGGACCTCCGCCCTGTCAAACTCAAGCGCGACTTCATTGACCGTCGACGAGATATCGCCTATCGGTACGTTCACCGCACCGGGCACATGCCCTTCGGCGTATCTGTCAGCCGGTCGCATATCAATAACACGAACCTGATCGTGGTCGAGCACCGCCTCCAGCCAGCGCGGCTCTACAAGCAGACGGCCTTCAGGGTAATCGTCGACAGCTGCCGGTGTGATCGCGTCAGGACCAGGACCGGAGCCTGCGCACCCCTGGACTAGCAGGATCAGCAAGAGACCGCATCCTGCTGCAAATCTGCTCGCGCTACCACTCCTGCGAATTTTCTTATTCATCAAAACTCCTTCGATCCCTACGGTTACCCGGCACAGCACGTAAACATCCGACACTGCACCTGTATTCATTCTAACCAATGCAGAAATCGATCAACGACTTCAAGCTCAAGAGCTTCAGTCCACTGCAGGATATCCCCTGCCATTCAGCTGTATTCTCGCGATTGAGATATTGATGTGCAATCGCAGCACAAATTCGGAGCCGTGGCTTGCCAGGCTGCAATCTGTGCAGGAGCCCGAGTCGTGCTCGTTGAAATCGAGCCTACCGACAAAGCCGATGGGATATGCCGCATCCTCGCCGCCGCATTCGACACACCTAAACTTGGCATCGAAGCTTTGCCCAAAAATTCCAGTCCCTCTAACCATCATGCACACACTTCCCCCATGCAGCATCATTCGCTATTCTAGAATCTGCAACTTATCTGTAACATGACTAGCACACGCTCGTGATACGTACGGATCATAATGCCTTTGACAGTCTGGAATGTCTGATCCGTAAAAGCAGCGAACCTAAGAGTTCGGGAGACGCGCGTGTCAGGCTCAATACAGAACAAGGAGATTGTATGGGGATGAAATTCCTGACGGGGATTGCCCTGAACGCCGGTGTGCTCCTGATGGGTGCATGTTCCGGTGCTTATTCGCCGGTTGAGGTTACAAGAACCCCCTCCTCGCCTGCTGCAGAAATCGAGAACGCTCGGGAAACGCTGATTTCGTACTTCGATGAACTTTATGCTGGCGACTACCCCTCTGCAGCAAGCCGCTTTGGAGGAGACCTGGGGGTGCTCGTTGACTGGAACCCGGATGTGGAACCGGACAACACAGGCGCACTTCTTGAAGCCGCCTGCGCGCGGCAACTCCGGTGCCTGCCGATCCGCTCAATCGTTTATGCCAATCAAATCATCCCTTCCATCTTCGAGTTCCAGGTTGAATTCTCAAACCCGGACGGGTCACTTTTCACCCTCGGCCCTTGCTGTGGTGCAACCGAGACGGAGATGCCGCCGGTTTCCCAATTTGAGTGTGCTGTGGAGAAATCAGATGGGGAAGACTATGCGGTGATGTGCCTGCCAGTGTACGTGCCCTGACATGATCACCCGGCTGCAGACAGCAATTCTCAACCTTCTTCCAGTTTATCTGCTGGAGAACGTTGACTAATATCCATGAAGAGTGCCGCAGCAACACCGGTCACCGCGCCGGCCACAGCTCCGACCAGTGAGCCACCGAGCACACCGGTCATCGCTAACAACCAGCCTAATGCGCTAATCACGATCCACCAACCCGATCGAGGCATCAGGTCGCGCAGGACGATCCACTGTGAAACACCCAACGTCAAGCCGATCGGCAGACCTGCCCATTCCCGAAATTCGACCGGAAGCCAGCTCATCACGGCTAAGTGTCCAACCGCCCAACCGACCAGGCTCGCGAGAACCCACCAGAAGCTATTCTCCAAACGCGAACGCATCAAAATCCATTGACCCGCACCCAGAGCAAGGCCGATCCACAGTTCACCAAGCAGGACCCATCCGACCAGCCATCCAACTGTGGTGAGAAGCAACCATGAGATCCAGGCCGTCCAGTTAAACGTATAGCCGCGCTCCTCACCCATTAATTATCTCCACCCGCCTCTAACTCCTGCCTTTGCGAAGGTTGATCGACCTGTAAATGCGGACTGATCGCCACGATCGTAAGATCGCGGGCGTATTCCCTGAGCTCATCATCACCCGGCTTCACTGAAATGCCATCCATCCGCAGGATAGCCCCAATCATGCGCGGGTTCTTCTCCAACCGGTAGCGGATGAAATCGAAAACCCTCTCCGCATCATCGATCGGTTCGGCCATCCCATAGAAGACTTCACGGCCAATCTGTAATGTGACGCACGGGGCACTGACCAGGTTCTGATACCAATCGGCACTCGCCCCACACATAGAGCCGATATAGTACTTGGATCCAACAATCTCATATTGCAGCGGGGTCGTCCGAGGCTGGCCCGTCTTACGTCCCGTCGTGGTTAGAAGGAGCACCTTACCCCCCAACAAGGGCCCCAGTCCAATTCGATATAAAAACCTTGGGGGTCGTGAGAACATCCGCAGCAGCCAGCGTGGATAGGTTTTAGGCATGGTCTCTCCCTTTTTCATATTCGGGATGAGCTGAGGTCGAGATCCTGGATAAAAATCTGTACGCCTCTGCCGGAGTGCGCAAGCGGCGAACGACTAGATGTGCGTGCTCCGGCGCCTGAAAAAGATCGGGGTAATCACGCCGCCGACGACGATAAGTTGTCAGCACCCAGAGCAGGATCGAATCGCGGCTGAGAAATGTCTTCTTGAACGATTCGCGATTCCCGGCATAAAGCTCCTCGCGGGCAATGATCCGGCGAATGCTGCGCCAGAGAGCTCGTCCAAATACGATCGGGAATGAATAATCCAGCCAGACGATCGCGGTCGCCCGCGACCATGTGATGTCGCGAACAACGCTGTAGTTGCCATCGACGACCCAGCAATCTTGCCCGGTCGCCTCGCCCACAAGCGAGCGAAACAGCTCGTCTGGCCGTTCGCGCCAGTTCGGCAGCCAATGCAACTGATCCAGTTCGATATGGTCGCAACGCAGTTTTTCAGCCAGATCAGCCGCAAAGGTGGTCTTCCCTGAGCAGCTTGTCCCGATGACGACCACACGCTTCAAGGCACTCACTGGAAAACTCACTCAGTCTATTCCTCGTCGGTATGAACACTTCAATTTGCCCTCGAACTCAGCGATAACCAATCGAGCATTTTAGATCTCACCCGGAAGCCCCATCCTTGGTATATTGGATCATAAGGCACAGCATCCCATTAATATCCAGCGAAACAATGACAACGGAGAAAAGCGATGAGCACATTTGGGTTTGAAATAATTCAAGAACGGATGGTCCCCGAGATCAGCAGTCATGTCTGCCATTATAAACATATTAAGACGGGGGCTGAACTGTTTTCCATCGAGAATGACGATCCGGCTAAAGCTTTTGGCGTTTCTTTCCGCACCATCCCCTCCGATTCAACTGGCGTCGCCCATATCCTTGAGCACATTGTGCTGAGTGGCTCCCAACGATTCCCGGTGAAAGAGCCTTTTGTCGAGCTGCTTAAAAGTTCGCTGGCCTATTTCATCAACGCATTAACATTCGACGATAAAACCATTTATCCCGTGTCCAGCCCAAATGTTCAGGATTTCTACAATCTCATTGATGTATACCTCGATGCCGTCTTTCATCCATTGCTCAAGGAAACGGCATTCAAGCAAGAAGGCTGGCATCACGCGCTATCTTCGCCTGATCAGGGTCTCGAATATCAGGGCGTAGTTTTCAACGAGATGAAAGGTCAGATTTCGAACCCCGATACGATTCTGGCGCTCGAGACACAGAAGTCCCTGATGCCCGACACACATTACGCGTTCAATGCGGGCGGCGACCCTGATGTGATTCCGGAACTGAGCTATGATCAATTCCTCTCCTTTTATGAGACCCATTATCATCCTTCTAACGCGCTCTTTTTCTTTTATGGTGACGATCCAGTTGAACAGCGATTGCAGAAGATCGATAACGTGATCGGAATCTTCCAAAGGTCGAAACCTGCAAGGCTGGTCACGGCCCAACCAACTTTTAAACACCCCAAGACAGTGCGCACCGGCTATCCCGCCGGCGATGACCCCGAGAGCAAGTCTATGGCAGGGGTCAACTGGCTTCTGCGCGTCAACGACGAACCCGAATTTGCACTTTCCATATCGATACTTGCCCACGTTCTCATGGGCACACCCGCTTCCCCGCTGCGTAAAGCATTAAGCGAATCCGGATTAGGTGAAGAAGTCTACGGTACAGGCTACGGCGGTGGTCTCGAATTGTTTAATTTTATCAACCAACTCAGTTTTAGCGCAGGCCTTAAGGGTGTGGACAAAGAAGCTTTCGAAAAGGTCGAGGAGCTGGTGCTCTCCACCCTGGAAGATCTGATGAGGGACGGCATCGACCCGGAGGCGATACAGGCCGCGATGAATACGATCGAGTTCCAGCTGCGGGAAGCCAACTACGGCTCGATCCCGCGTGGCCTGATGTACATGGTCGTAGCACTGTGCTACTGGAATTACGGACGTGACCCTTTCTCACTGCTAGAGATTACGAAGCTGTTTGAGCAGATTAAATCAAATCTCAAGCAGGATCCTTCCTTCTTCGAGAACATCATCCAACATAACCTTCTGGCGAACCCCCACCGCGTGTACCTGCAGCTTGTGCCGGATCCGGATTTTCTGAGGGTACGAGAGCAGCTAGAGAAAGAACGCCTCGAAGAACATGGAAGGACACTTGGCGAGCAAGACCTTCGCCAGCTCCTCACAGCCACCAGGGAATTACGCGAACTTCAGCAGGCTCCGGACCGGCCAGAGGACCTGACCAGCCTGCCCGTTCTGGATCTTGATGACATCGATTCAGAAGTCTCCACCATTCCTATCGAGATGACAGTGCTGCAGGATGCCCGGGTTCTGTACCATGATCTCCCCACGCTCGGCATCACATACCTGGACCTTGGCTTCAATCTGCGCACCCTGAATGCTGAGCAGCTGCCGTTTGTTCCACTGATCGGACGGGCGTTGATCGAGATGGGCACCGAACGTGAGGATTCCGTTCAAATCGCCCAACGTATCGGTCGTGAGACTGGCGGGATAGAGAGCGAGACGTTTACATCTGCCGTGCGTAATTCGAATGACGCGCAAGCCTACCTCTTCCTGAGCGCAAAGGCGATGTCGGACAAATTCGATCGGCTGCACTCGATTCTGCATGACTTACTAGTTCTGCCAGACCTCGATCAAAAAATGCGCTTTCGACAAATCGTCCTCGAAGAAAAGACGCGTCTGGAGTCAGCATTAATCCCGCGTGGGTACCTCGTTGTTGAACACCGCTTGAGAGCAGGATTCGACGAAGCCGGCTGGGCCCAGGAACATCTGGAAGGAGTGGAATATCTCTTCTTTCTTCGTCGTCTGGTTGAGCAAATCGAATCCGACTGGTCATCTGTCCTCAAGCAACTTGAAGGCGCTATGAAAACGTTGATCAATCGTCAGGCGTGTGTCTACAATCTCACGATGGAATCGGCGGATGTCGATCCGGTCATGAAAAGCATCGACAGTTTCCTTAGGAGCCTGCCATCGTCACCCCCCGAAATAATGGGTTGGCCCTCGGCGCGACCCGATCGTAATGAAGGGCTGGCTCTGCCGGCTCAGGTGAATTATGTTGGCAAAGGCACTACAGTGTACGACCTCGGCTACGAGCTCAATGGATCCATTCTGGTTATCCTGCAGCACCTGAGATTAGCTTATCTATGGGAGAAAATCCGTGTCATGGGGGGCGCCTACGGCGCCTTTTCAAGATTCGATCCGCTCACGGGTGGTCTGACGTTCACTTCTTACCGTGACCCAAACATTATCAGCACCCTGGAGGCATATGATCATGCCGGGACGTTCCTCCGGGAAAACATTATCGATGATCGCGAGCTAACCAACGCGATCATAAGCACGATTGGAAATACAGATCCCTACCGTCTTCCCGACGCACAGGGCTTCACTTCGATGGTCCGTCATCTGACAGATATCACCGATGAGTACCGCCAGGGAATCAGGGATCAAATCCTGAGCACAACGCGCCAGGATTTCAAAAGGTTCGCTGATGTGCTCGACAAGGTTTCGAGGCAGGGGAGAGTGATAGTCATGGGTTCTCGCGAGCGACTCGACGAGATCAACAAGACCGAGGGGGCGCCCAGTATAGATATCCATTCTCTGCTGTAGCGATCCGCCTGCTGAGTTCGTAATTAAAGATTCATCGGTTAACCCAAAGAGCCGGTTCAAAGCCCGGCTCTTTTGTGAATTGTATCGGCGAGGTTTGCCTTTATTCTTCGTGCGCGCCTTTTTGAGCAGCCAGGTAATTTTCGATGCCCATCTGTTCAATCTGGACGAGTTGCTTTTCACCCCAATCGACATGGCCTTCTTCGTCCTGCAGGATGGCGACGAGATAATCCGCCGTCGCTTCGTCCCCGAGTTCACTCGCCAGAGCGATGACTTCGTTATATGCTTTGACCGCCTCGAGCTCCAACAATGTATCCTTCTCGATCATCGCTTTGACATCTTTCCCGATGGCGAGCTCTTTGTAATTCATCACATCCGGCATGCCTTCGAGAAACAAGATGCGGCTGATGTGCTGCTCGCAGTGTTTCATTTCATCGATTGCACGTTTCTCGATCATTTCATGCAACGCATCATAACCCCAATGATGGCACATTTCCGAATGCAGCATATATTGATTGACTGCAGTCAATTCGTCGGATAGCAAGTCGTTCAGTGCAGCGAGAAGCTTAGCGTCAGTTTTCATGCCTGTACTCCTGTTTGTGGAATCGAGCCAAAACACATTATAGGACCTCTAGTGATGTTTTTCACTAACGATCTACCCGGATTCTCCACGTTAGTTGTTGTATCGTCGTGGATTGCAAATGTCGAGAATGGGGTGGTGCTTACCTCTCGAGCAGGTCCATCACCTGCAGAATATCGCCCACAATGCGCACGACCAGACCGACGAACACCGCCCCTAAGAAGAACACTGCGAAAACTGCCAGCAGAAGGTAATCAACCGGAACGCTTAAGATCAGCAGCAATGGGGAGAGAATAAACGCGATCAGGAATAGGAGTGCCAGGAGGCTTAAGACATTCCAGCGTGCTCCCACCTCACCGCCGATCAATTTGCTGCGCAACCGGAACGTCATCACTGTATTGAACGCCATCACCAGGATGGCCAGCCCGGCGAGCACGTAATTCACAATCTGCATTCGCTACCTCCCAACAATCAACGATACGCTTCGAGCAGCGCCCGCATGCGTGCGCCCATGTCGCCTGCATTCTTACGATCGATAAAAAGCCGGGTGATTTTCTCCGCCTGATCGCAGGCCTGCTCCAGGCTCGTCAAACTATCCCCGGAGCCCTTGATGATCGCTATGACCTTCTCTGCATGCTCGCCCAGCATCTCCTGCGCGATGCCGATCATCGCTTGCTTCAGCCTGGCGAGGTCCTCAGAGGTAGGCTTCCGCTTGATCGCACCAAGCACAGATTGGACCTCCCCTTGAACCTCCTCGATCTTCATCGTCAGTAACTGTAAATTCAAAGTTCGATCGCAGATCAAAAAGAGCAGACCATTCCCCAGGCCGCGAATCAGGACGCGTCCACTGGCGAAAACCCACTCCACCTCTGTCAAGCCGCCATGCTTAAACGTTTTCAGGGCGGTATTTGTCCGAGCGATGATGTTGCTCAACTGCTCCAACGTACCTTGATAACGTTCTTCGCTCAACGCCGAGGTCAGCAACCGGCCATCCTGGTCGCAGACGAAAACGGCATGCACACCGCTCCGTTCGGCGAGTTCGTTCAGGGAGTCGTTCATCCTGACCTCCCGGAACCCGGATCTCGCAGCCTGGCGATGATGTGGGTAGGGGCAATCTCCCCCGACAGGAGCAGCCCCACGAATGAATCCTTTTCAAGAAAAATCATGATGGAATGGATGTCATCCGACGTCCTGACGACAGCGTATTCAAAGCCATCCATCTCCAGCATGCCGTCTACCTGACGGGCGGTAGAGCCAATCGAGGCGGTCAAAGACGCATAATACTGGACGTCACCGGGAACAAATTGGTTAAGAACAACACCATCCAGTGTGACCTGGATGGCACCTCGTACACCTGGAAGCTGCATGTACTTTTCCAGGCTCGCGCCTGCCGCCCCTGGTGAACGCGATCTACCGCCGACCTCGCTTTCAAGTTCGTCGTCGGGATTAAACAATGCATCCCAGCCCGATTGATTATCGGCCATGAATATCCTTCAGCGAAAAGTTGATCCTACGAAACTATAGCTTATGCCAGTTCCTTCTTCAACGCTACACCCATGCGGTAGATTCCTTCGTTGATCATATCCTCCGAAGCATTGGAAAAGTTCAAGCGCATCGCGTTGTGACCGCCCTCATCCTCTGGGTAGAATGCAAACCCGGGCACATAAGCGACCTTTTCCTCAACCGCTTTCTCAAGAAAATCCTTGGTGTTGATCACATCCGGCAGGCGCGGCCACAAGAACAAACCACCTTTGGGGCGAGCGTATTTGATTTCGGCAGGCCAATGCTCGTCAATCGCATCGAGCATCGCGTCGCGGCGTTCATGGTACACACGCCGCAGGCGCTTGACGTGCTGCTTCAGGATGCCCCGCTGACAGATGTCGTTCGCGACCATCTGGACGAAGGTACCGGTGTGCAGGTCTGCGCCCTGCTTCGCCTGCACGAGCCTCCGAATCAACGGTTTGGGCGCCACGACCCAGGCCAGCCGGATGCCGGGTGCGAGCGTTTTCGAAAATGTACTCAGGTAAATCGTGCGCTCCGGCGCCATCCGGAAGATGGGGGTCAGGTCCTCACCTTCGTAGCGCAACTCACCGTATGGGTCGTCCTCCACCAGAATCAGGTCGTACTCGCGGGCGATCTCGACCAGCAGTTTGCGGCGTTCCTCGCTGAGAGTCGTACCGGCGGGATTGTGAAAATTCGGCAGCACGTACACAAACCGCGGTTCGTGGCCCGCCTTGATGATCTCCGGCAATTGCTCAACATCCATGCCATCGTCGTCCAGGGGCACGGTGCAATAATGAGCTTCGTAAGCGTTCCAGGCCTGTAGCGCGCCCAGATAAGTCGGACGGCTGCTCACAACACAACCATCCTTCTCTATAAATAACTTTCCCAGCAGGTCGAGGCCTTGCTGGGAGCCGCAAACGATGAGGATATTCTCGGGTTCAACGAGGATCCCGTATTTAGACATATATT
This sequence comes from uncultured Anaerolineales bacterium, assembly GCA_965603565.1. Lineage (GTDB taxonomy): Bacteria > Chloroflexota > Anaerolineae > Anaerolineales > E44-bin32 > E44-bin32. The sequence goes on from CBFDDM010000007.1 coordinate 48,656, forward strand.
CAGCAAGGAATTCTTTGAGCGGTGGGTAACCCTCCGTTGGGCTGTACTGCAGCGCCACCTGACCTGCTGTCTGCAAGATGTAGTGGCAGGCCTCATCGAATTCTCGGATCGGGAACAGCTCTGGCGCGGGGAGCCCTCCGGCGAACGATATGATGTCGGGCTGCATGGTCAATTTGAGCAATTCGCGGATGACCGAACTCTTCATACGCTGCGTCCGGGACGCCATGCGTTCTTCCCAGCCGATGTTCTCCACGTCTGTGATCATATCCTGGGCCCCTTCCACTATTAATGCGGTTCGATTTGCCCTTATTGTGAAAAATTTCATACGGTAAAGCAACTGGGTAAGATGATCTACTGCCTACGAGATTCATCCTCCATTGCTACGCACCAACTGCCTGATGGCGCTTGACTCCGAAGATTGGGATCCTACGGACGTGCCAAAGGTGCCGCCATTGCATGGCGGCACCCAGGAACATACCGGAAAACGAATAAGCTGGTTAGTGACGGACTCTTACCTGGTTTCGCACCTCACGGCGCAGCTGTTCAAGTGCTGATTCCTCGATCTGTCGCACCCTCTCGCGGGTCAGCTCTATTTTTTCCCCAATGGCACTCAGTGAGAGCGGCGCCCCGCCGTGAAGCCCAAAACGCAACCGCAGCACACGCTCTTCGCGCGGGGTTAACGCCTCCAGCAAGTTCTGCACGGACTTAACATTTTCTTGATTTGCCAACAAATCCACCGGATCAATCGCCTCCTCATCGGGAATACGCTCAAACAGCGCCGCCTCCTCATCGTCTTCATCTGGTGTGTCGAGCGTTACGGAAGATTGCGTCTGCTGCATCAATTCTTTGATGCGTTGGGCTGAGATGTCCACGTGCGGTGCAATTTCATCTGCGATTGGTTCGCGCTCCAATTCATGATGTAGGCGCTGCTTGGTCTTCCGGATCTGGCGCAGTTGTGTGTGAACATGAACGGGGAGACGGATGACGCGGCCTTTATCGGCCACGGATCTCGAAATCGCCTGACGGATCCACCAGGTGGCATATGTTGAAAACTTAAATCCTCTGCGGTAATCGAACTTTTTGATGGCGCGCATCAGGCCCAGGTTCCCTTCCTGAATTAAGTCGAGCAGAGGCAGCCCAAGATTCTGGTATCTTTTAGCCACGCTGATCACCAGGCGGAGGTTCGCAAGGATCAGGTGCTCGCGCGCCCTGGCCCCATCCTCGATGATGCTGGTAAGCGCCTTTGATTCATGGCCATTCCCCCCGGCAAGTTTACTACTCGCCTCTCGGCCCGCCTCGATACGTTTCGCCAGATCGACCTCTTCATCGCGCGTGAGGAGCGGCACGCGACCGGCTTCCTCCAGGTACATCTCGACTTCATCCACCTTCAATTTGCTTGAAAATACATGCGTTAAAGTCGATTTGGCTGTTTTCGGCATTGACGTGGACTTATCATTTCGTGAAGCTGCCTTGTTCTTGTCAGTCACTGTTCCTCCCTTAAGATCACCAGTGCACACCTGATTGCTAAGCTTTACATCCACCACAACGTGTAATGAGACTGTATTTCTCATGAATGTTCTTGCTTTTGCACTTTGCTAGCATAGCGCTGGTATTTAACGGAGTTCTAGCGCCAATCCGAATTTCTCTCTGAACATTATCTGTGCCTTAAAAGAAAAAACCCCGAACGTTTTGTTCGGGGTTTATGAGAAAAGTCCCTTGGCAATGACCTACTCTCCCAGGCCGTCTCCAGCCAAGTACCATCGGCGCTGGCGGGCTTAACTTCTGGGTTCGGGATGGGACCAGGTGTATCTCCGCCGCCTCTATCACCAAGGGACGATCTTTCAGTATGAAGTTGTTAATTTCCGAATAACGACTGCCGTATTTAGGGACTAGTGATTCGGGATTGGGGATTAGGGAGTCTTTTCCTAATCCCTAATTCCTGATTTCCTAATCCCTGCGCCCTACGGACGCAGGAAAAATACCCAGTTCTCCGCATCACAGGTTAAGCCCTCGGCCATTAGTACAGCTTAGCTGAACGCATTACTGCGCTTACACCTGCTGCCTATCAAGCAAGTAGTCTCCTTGCGGCCTTACTCCCTTAACGGGATGAGGGATCTTATCTTGGGGCGAGTTTCCCACTTAGATGCTTTCAGCGGTTATCTCTGCCTGACGTTGGCTACCCAGCAATGCCGTTGGCACGACAACTGGCACACCAGAGGTCAGTCCACTCCGGTCCTCTCGTACTAGGAGCAGCTCCCCTCAAATCCCTTGCGCCCACAGCGGATAGAGACCGACCTGTCTCACGACGGTCTGAACCCAGCTCACGTACCGCTTTAATGGGCGAACAGCCCAACCCTTGGGACCTTATCCAGCCCCAGGATGCGATGAGCCGACATCGAGGTGCCGAGCCTTGCCGTCGATGTGAACTCTTGGGCAAGACTAGCCTGTTATCCCCGGGGTAGCTTTTATCCGGTAAGCCACGGCCCTTCCA
>CBFDDM010000008.1:0-48912 GCA_965603565.1 uncultured Anaerolineales bacterium
AGGAGGACGAGATCGAGGTGCGAGAGGGCTCCCGCACGCGGACCTACTTTAAGGAGCTCCCGGCTGTCGCAGAAACAAAGACCGTCCCCGATTGGCTCGAACGTGACGTCAACAGGCTTGCTGGACGCATCGGCAAGATGCCTGAGCGCAGCGATATCGACGCCAATCTGAACGAACAATTGATCGTTGAGTTTTATTCACGCTAAGCGTGAGTTTCAACGGGGACACGTTCCAAACGAGGATCGTGGAGGATTAACGTGGTTGTAACCACCAATCTAGTAATGCCAAAAATCGAGCGCGAGGCAGTTGCCCGTAACTACGGCAAGTTTGTCATCAGTCCGCTCGAGGCAGGATACGGCATCACAGTCGGAAACGCACTCCGGCGTATTTTACTGAGCTCACTTAATGGTGCAGCAGTGACATCTATCCGTGTCACTGACGTGCCGCATGAGTTTTCGGAAATTCCGGGTGTGCGTGAAGATGTGCTGCAGTTCATGCTAAACCTTAAAAAATTACGCCTGATCGTCCATGAGGGCGACTCGGCACGCCTGCGGCTGGAAGTAAAGGGCGAAGGCGTCGTAACGGCAGCGGATATCATCGCGCCGGCCGAGATCGAGATCGTCAACCCTGATCTTTACCTGCTCACCGTGGACGATGATAAGGCTTATCTTGAGATCGAAATGAACGTCGAGCGCGGCCGTGGCTACTCCCCTTCGGATGAGCGCGGCAGGCTGCCGATTGGCGAGCTCCCGACGGATGCGATTTTTAATCCTGTCCGACGGGTTAACTACGAAGTCGGCCGAGCGCGTGTCGGTCAGGATACGAGCTTTGACCGTCTGATCCTGGAAATCTGGACAGATGGCACGATCAAGCCCGAAGAGGCGCTGAGTTCAAGTGCCCAGATCCTGATGGCGCACCTGCGCGATATTGGCGGGGTGACGGAGGAATCACTGCTGGTTGCAGCTCAAGAAGAAGAAGAGCCGCGCGTCGCCAACGAAGTCTACGAAACGCCTATCGAGAACCTTGACCTGACCGTGCGGGTATTCAACTCGTTGAAGCGCACGGGCATCACCAACGTGGGTGAGGTCCTGGATATGCTCGAAAAAGGCGAAGAGGCGATGCTCTCGATCCGCAATTTCGGCGAGAAAAGTCTTGAGGAATTAAAAGAACGCTTGATGGAAAAAGGCTACCTGAACGAAGATTCCGACGGGGAAGCTGAAGCGGAGTGAGGATTTAAATGCGACATCGTGTATCTGGTCGAAAACTAGGGCGATCCTCGGGGCATCGACGTTCGCTCAGGCGCAACCTGGCGAAGCAGCTCTTCAAGCATGAACGCATCGAGACGACCAAGGCTAAAGCACAAGCCGTACGCGGGCATGCTGAAAAGCTGATCACGCTGGCAAAGCGAGCCAATGCAGCTGAACCAGCTCAGGCAGTTCATTACCGACGTAGGGCAGCCGCCAAGCTGAATGACCCTGAAATCGTCAAAAAGCTGTTCGATGACATCGCGCCGCGTTACGCGGAGCGACCCGGCGGGTATACACGCATCATCAAGTTGGGGCCCCGCCTGGGTGACTCGGCCGAAATGGTGCTGCTAGAGCTCGTAGAAGAATAGCCAATTAGAGGGCAAGGGCGAGCCAAATGAAGAGCTCGTCAAACGCAACTTACCAATCTATTGTCGCCTACGACGGCACCGAGTTTGAAGGCTTTCAGCGTCAACGCGCAGGCCATCGGACGGTACAAGGGGTCCTAGAAAAGGCGCTGCGCGATGTCGGGTGGGAAGGCCGGGCGCTTGAGGCAGCCGGACGCACTGACAGCGGTGTGCATGCACAGGGGCAGGTCATCGCGTTCCAGCTGGCCTGGGATCACTCGAGCGAGGACCTCACTTCTGCGCTGAACGCGAATCTGCCGCCAGACGTCGCCGTGCGATCCTCCCTGCGAGCGCGGGCTGGATTTCATCCACGCTTCGATGCGCGCAGCCGAAGGTATCGCTACTCGATCTTCATTGACGAGTTGCGCGACCCGCTACGAGAGCGCTATGCGTGGAGGCTTTCGGAGCAGCCAGATTTGGATCTGATGCACAGCGCGGCAGGGCTGTTCGTAGGTGAACACGATTTTGCTGCTTTTGGCCGGCCACCGCATGAGAGATCGAGGACGGTCAGAAAAGTATATACATGCCGTTGGATCACGAGTGGAGGTCGGCTCGAGCTTGAAATTGAAGCAAACGCATTTCTCTACCATATGGTCCGGCATGTGACCGCTGCGATCATTGATGTTGGTCTTGGTTTCGAGCAGTTGTCGGGGTTGAAGGCGATGTTAAGGGACCCCTCCCGAAGACGCGAGGGACGATTAGCACCGGCTGCAGGTCTCTGTCTGGTCGCGGTGAGTTACGGTGACAGGGATGAGCAGGCGAGCGCTGATAAAAATTGATACGTAATCACACATACAACTGTCGTCGATGTTGTTTGTGCGAAGTAGGAGTACGCACGTGCAGAAGACTTATTATCCAAAACCTGGCGATGTATCCCGCGAATGGTACGTCGTCGATGCAGCAGGAAAGAATCTCGGCCGGGTCGCGTCGACTGTCGCCCAGACCTTGCTTGGCAAGGGTAAGCCCGAATTTACACCGGGCGTCGATGTTGGCGATTTCGTGATCGTCATCAACGCCGAGAAACTAGATGTCTCCGGTAAGAAGCTTGATGAGAAGATCTATTACCGCTTCTCCGGTTATCCTGGCGGGTTGAAGAAGGTAACGATGCGCCAGCAGATGGATAAATTCCCCGAGCGGGTGATCATTTTGGCCGTGAAGGGGATGCTCCCTCGAAACCGTCAGGCCCGGGGATTGATGAAGAAATTACGCGTCTACAGGGGCAGTGAACATCCACACAGCGCACAGCAGCCGAAACCCCTGGAGGTTGAGTGACGCAGAAAGCTAGAACGTCACTTTAGAGGAGGACGAAGAAACTATGTCGGTTCAGTACTACGAAGGTGTCGGTCGTCGCAAGACCGCGTCGGCCAGGGTCAGGATCATGACCGGTAATGGCGATTTTGTCGTAAACGGCAAGTCGGCTGAGGAGTATTTCACGCGCGTCGGCGATATGGCGCACATCGTTGAGCCGCTCGAAGTGGCGGAGATGCTTGGAAAGTTGGATATCTCAGTGCTGGTCAACGGCGGTGGTGTCACCGGTCAAGCGGGGGCAGTTCGTCACGGTATCGCCCGTGCATTGCTCAAGCTCGATCCTGACCTGCGTCCCAAGATGCGCAAAGGTGGGTTTCTCACCCGCGATGCGCGTATGAAGGAACGCAAAAAGCCAGGTCTCAAGCGCGCCCGCAAGGCACCGACCTATACGAAACGTTAGTCACCTGTTTGTACCTCTACAGGATGCAAGCAGACAAATTTAGAATTTGCAGGTAAATTATGGGCCGGGGATGGCTTACTATCCCCGGCCTTTCTGTTCGTAGGAGGACTGCTGCGTGCCATCAGAGATTACGATCATCGGACTGGGCCCGGGATCCCCTGAGCTTTTGACCCGGCAAGCCTGGGAGAAGCTCGAAGCGAGTGAACGGATTTGGGTTCGGACGGTACAACATCCGGCGATTGAAGCCCTGCAAGAATCCCTGGCAGTGGAGATTCATTCCTTCGATGAACTCTACGATCAGGGTGACTCCTTCGAGCAGGTTTACAACACGATCGTAGAGCAAATCGTCAAGCAGTCCCAAACACCGCAGGGCGTCGTTTATGCCGTGCCGGGTGACCCGTTTGTCGGTGAGGCGACCGTATCTGCGCTGATCGAACAGGCGAATAAAAAAAATTTACGATTGAATATCATTCATGGGGTTAGCTTCGTTGAGCCTTCGCTCCGTCTTGCCGCTGCAGACGCACTCGATGGTTTGTTCCTGTGCGATGCGCTCGATCTGGCCGGCGCGCATCATCCACCTTTTCCTCCGGATACACCGGCGTTGGTCGGACAGGTTTTCTCCCGCCTGGTTGCGAGCGACGTCAAATTGACCCTCATGAACCAGTATCCCGATGACCATATGGTCAAGCTGATTCATGCCGCAGGCACACCACTGGAATCGATCGAAGAATTTCCGTTGGCTGAATTGGACCATCGCGATGGTTTCGATTCGATGACATCACTGGTCGTGCCCCTACTGGAAGAAGCATCAGCGTTTGAGCGCTTTCAGGAGACCGTGGCCCACCTGAGGGCTCCGGAGGGCTGTCCTTGGGATCGTGAGCAAACCCACCAGAGCCTGCGCAGCCACATCATGGAAGAGGCTTACGAAACTCTGCAGGCGATCGATGATGACGATATGGATGCGCTGCAGGAGGAACTCGGAGACCTGCTGCTGCAGATCGTGCTCCAGACACAGATAGCGACAGAAGAGGGTGCTTTTCGTATGCCGGAGGTGATCGCAGGCATTCAAGAGAAGCTGATCCGCCGGCATCCACATGTGTTTGGTGATCTGAATGTCGATGATGTCGACCAGGTTTTGCACAACTGGGAATCATTGAAGGAAAGCGAACGTTCCGATACCGGCTCAACCAAAGGCGTGCTTGATGGTGTTCCGATCAACTTACCTGCGCTGTCGCAGGCCGAGGAGATCCAGGACCGAGTTGTGCGGGTTGGTTTCGATTGGCCGGCGATAGAGGGCGTGCTGGAGAAAATCCATGAGGAGCTCGATGAGATCACCAGGGCCGAAGGGCAGGATGAGCTGGCCGCCGAAGTGGGCGACCTGCTCTTCGCGGTAGTCAACTATGCCCGTTGGCTGGGAGTCGATGCGGAATCCGCGCTGCGCAGCGCTAATCAACGCTTCCGGAGTCGCTTTAAAACGATTGAGGAGCAGGCCCAAATGCGAGGAAAGAAACTTACTGAGCTCTCACTGGAAGAGATGGAGACTCTCTGGCAAGCTGCCAAGGTAGATGAATGATGGTCCAAAAACGTAATAGCGCAAGCATACTTATCAGTTTTGCATTGCTGATGTTGCTTGCGGCTGCCTGTGCACCGAGAACCGAAGCGCCCGAATCTTTGCTGCCAATTCCGGCGACGCTGCCTGCCCAGACGGATACAATCGCTGCCGTAACGGAAACGCTGCTTCCCGAGACACTAGCTCCAGAACCAGCCAATCCATTTCCTGAGGCGACCGCAGCACCCGTGCCAACAGAGACGGGCCGGCAGGTGCAGTTTGAAGATCAGATAGCACCGGTCGAATTTGTGCTTCCTTTGACAGTTCAGCATATTTCGCAGAAGAGCGCGTGGCTCCACTTCGAGTTAGAAAGATCTGCAGCGGGGGAGGTCTTCTATTGGGTGGATGGAAAGCAGGAGCTTGGCGTGAGCTCGGTCGAGTTTGATGCTGCGGTCACACAACATATCATTGAGCTGCCTGATTTACTGCCGGATACGCAGTACCGGGTTCGTGTTGGTCTGCCAGACGAAATCGGGGGGTTCCGTTCTCCGGGTTTGAATGGGGAAGTATGGGGTGAGACCCTGTTGAAGACCTACTCGGAGGAACTCGAGCATTTGCGTGTGACAGTCATCGGCGATTCAGGCTTTGGCGAGTCAATCACATACGCGCTGGCCGCCCAGATGGCTGCAATGCAGCCCGATTTCGCCATCCACACCGGCGATATCGTCTACAGTGCCTTCGAAAACGGTACTGCGCTGCGGGCTTATCAAGCCAAGTATTTCTGGCCATTTCAGAAGCTGCTTCTGCAGGCTCCGGTCTATGCGGTACCGGGCAATCATGAGTACTATGACGACGCTTCGGTCGCCGGGGTTCCTTATTACTTCGACGTGTTTCCACCGCTGCAGCAGATCGTACAAGACGGTTCCTGGGTTGGATCGGATCAGATTTTTCGCAATTGGTTCGCAATCCGGCTAATGGGCTACCAGTTTCTCTTCTTAGAGAGCCAGAGTTTTTATCGCTCCGAAGGTGTATCGGAGCAGACGGACTGGATGAAGCAGATGCTTGATGATCACACTGGGGCGAATGTGGTTGTTTACCACATCGCCACGTATACAAGCGGTAGTCACGAACGTGATGGACTGCCGATTCAGCAGGCGTGGGTGCCCTCTTTCCGGGAAGCGCGCACGCCGCTGATTCTCTCCGGGCACGATCACAACTACGAGCGCTTGCGTGTCGACGGCATCGAATACATCGTGAGCGGAGGCGGATCACAGAAACTTTACCGCCTCGATCAACCGGCAGTGGGATCGCAGGTATTCGCGGCCGAATCACATTTCGTCCTGCTGGATATATATCCAGATCGGATCGAGATCGAAAGCATTAATGCATTTGGCGACGTCATCGACAGGCACACAATCGAGACCGCCCCTTAACTGACAAATCCACATCCGATAGAGTTAGTTTAACTAAAGGGACCCCGGAAAGCCGGGGTTTCCTTTATGATACACTTCCCGAAGGCCGCTTCCCGAGGATAAACCGGGAGATAAGCGGCCGAATTTTGTGCCTTTGTTTTCGTGCATGTGAGCACCTCAACAACCAGATTTACGGGCATACCATATGAAAAGTCATCAGATCATAGCAATTCGAAATATCGAGAAAATCTTCATGCGGGGGGACAAGGAACGCGCGGTGCTGAAAGGTGTCAACGCTGAATTTCACCCGGGTGAATTTGTCGCGATTCGTGGTAGAAGCGGCAGCGGGAAGACGACACTTCTTAACCTGATCGCGGGTCTTGACGAACCAACGGCCGGCGAGATCCTCTATGGTGATGTAAATCTTCCGGGCATGTCCCCTAAGGAACGCACGCTCTTCCGCAGAGAGCACATCGGTTTTGTTTTCCAGTTCTTCAATTTGATCCCAACGTTGAAGGTCGTTGAAAACATCCTGCTCCCAGCAGAGCTGGCAGATCGGAAAACGAACGATATTGAAATACGGGCGTATGAACTGCTTGAGCGGATAGGGTTGAAGGACCGCGCGACGGATTTCCCGGATATCCTTTCCGGAGGCGAGCAGCAGCGCGTCGCCATCGCCAGGGCCGTGCTGCTGGAACCCACCGTAATATTAGCAGATGAACCCACCGGCAACCTGGATCATGCCACAGGTGCGGAAGTGCTCCAACTGATGAATGAAGTCCGCCGGGATTTTCAAACGACGCTGATCATGGTCACACACAGCCATTCGCTCGCCGATCAGGCTGATCGAGTACTGAGCATCGAAAACGGCGTGCTCGAGCCACTTAGCCAGGCCGAGATGGCTGGGTGAGGGCGGATAAACTGTGCTGACCTTTGGCTTGCTGCGAGCGGGGCTGCGCGATCTCGTCAGGAGGCCGCTACAGATCTCCCTTATGATCCTGGGGGTCGCGCTGGGTGTCGCCGTCATCGTTGCGATTGACCTTGCTAATCAAAGCGCCTCCACCGCGTTTTCGATCAGCAGGGAGTCGCTTACCGGCCGGACAACGCACCAGATCGTGGGTGGTCCAGGCGGTGTTGACGAAGCGCTCTATCATGATCTGCGGGTTGAGCAGGGCGTGCGCAAGAGTGCCCCGGTGGTCGAATCGATCGGCATCGCCGCGGATCTTGAGGGCACACCGCTTCGAATTCTCGGTGTGGATCCCATCGCAGAGGCGCCGTTCAGAGACTACCTTCCGGTCGAGAACACCAGAGAACCGGGGTTCCAATCTTTCTTCCTCAATCCTGGGGCAGTTATCGTCAGCCAATCCTTCTCTAATAGGTTTGCGCTCGAGCCAGGAGATGAAATCCGAATTCAAGTCAATGAGCTGCTCGCGACATTGAACATCATTGGGGTGGTCGACACCGGGGACGAACGCAGCAATCAAGGTCTGGAAGATGTGCTGCTGATGGATGTCGGCGCAGCACAAAATTTGCTCGGAATGCAAGGACGGCTAACACGCATCGATCTAATACTGACGCAAGATCAAGTCCAGGAGCTGAAGAACTGGCTGCCGGTTGGCACACAAATTGTTCCAGCGAGCGAGCAGGAGCAAACGTTGAGTCAGTTGACCGACGCTTTTGAGCTCAACCTGCAGGCGTTGAGTTTGCTTGCACTCGTCGTTGGGATGTTCTTGATCTATAACACCACGATGTTCTCCGTAATCATGCGGCGCGAAATCTTCGGCATCATGCGAACACTCGGGGCAACGGCAGAGCAAATCCTTACGTTGATCCTGATCGAAGCGAGTTTGATTGCGGCGCTGGGTTCTGTACTTGGCCTGGGGTTAGGATCTGTGCTCGGGCGCGGCGCGGTTTCGCTTGTTTCGCAGACGATCAACGATTTCTACTTTGTCGTCAATGTTCGCGAGGTTGAACTCGGGGCGGAGACGATTGCGAAGGGTCTGGGCGGAGGCATGCTCGCCGCGATTCTCGCTAGCCTTGGACCCGCGCTGGAGGCAGCGCGCGTCTCTCCGGTGGTTGCGCTGCAGCGAAGTACGGTTGAAGCGCAGGCGAGCGAATGGTCGGGTAGAGTGGCGATTGGCGGTTTTGTGCTCATCACTGCGGGCACCGTGATCCTCCTGGTCTTTCAGCAATCGCTGATTGCCAGTTTTTCCGGCCTTTTCCTCTTGCTGATCGGTCTCGCCGCGCTCGTCCCTGTTGTCATGGTTGTCGCCATGCGGGCTTTAAGACCGCTGCTATCCGCAGTTGCCGGACCGCTTGGAAGGATGGCCTCCGGGACTGTGGTCAAGTCGTTGAGTCGGACCGGGGTAGCGGTAGCGGCGTTGATGGTTTCGCTTTCCGTGGCAATAGGCGTAGGCATCATGATCGCCAGTTTTCGTTCGACCGTTGTGGATTGGCTCGGACTGACACTGCGTGCAGATATCTACATTTCGGCGCCTGTTGTAAGCGGCACGAGACCCATGGCGTCACTTTCGAATGACCTGGTCGAGCCTATTGCCTCTGTCCCGGGGGTCGAGGCGGTAGAAACCGTAAGAACCGTGACGGTGCAAAGCGAATTCGGTGAGGTACTTCTCCTCGCAGTCGACGCACAACAGCAGCGTGATGCAGAACTGTATCGTTTTACTGAAGGAAGCGCGGGACAAACCTGGCAAAATGTGCTCGAGGGCGATGTGATCGTGAGCGAACCCTTTGCTTACCGCTATGATCTCCCCTCCCAGGGTGACGAAATAACGCTGATGACGGATCGTGGTGAACGCACTTTTGATGTCGTTGGCGTTTACTACGATTATTCTGCGGAGCGCGGAACGGTATTGATGAACCGGGAGGTTTATCAAACTCTCTGGGATGACGATGCCATCTCGTCTGTGGCCGTATTCACCTCGGGTGAACGGGAGATTACAGAAGTCGCTGGCGATATTCGCAGTGAATTGGCGGGGACGGGTTTACAGGTGCAGTTGAACAGGGAATTGCGCGAGGAGGCGCTTGTGATTTTTGATCGGACGTTCCTGATCACCTCGGCGCTGCGCATCCTGGCGATCGTGGTGGCATTCATCGGTGTTATGAGCGCTCTAATGGCTGTGCAAATGGAACGAGCGCGTGAGTTTGCCACGATGCAGGCTCTCGGTCTGACCGGCGCAGATCTCTGGAAGTTAATATTCATGGAAACCGGCCTGATGGGTACCATCGCCGGCTTGCTTTCATTTCCAACAGGTGTTGTTTTGGCTATTGTTCTGATCTACGTGATCAACCTGCGCTCCTTTGGGTGGACGATTCAAATGACGATGAACGCAGAGATCTTCTTGGGTGCGCTTGCGACCGCAATCATAGCGGCGCTCATCGCAGGAGTATACCCGGGTTGGCGGCTGGTCCGTCTTCCCGTCGCCGATAATCTAAGGGGGGAGTGATGATGCGTACCAGTCATAAATGGATCATACTTACCCTGTCGTTCGCTGCTATCCTTGTGGGCGCATGTGCTCCAGTGACCGATCTCAAGGACCAGCAAACTTCCGCGGTCTCGTTAACGCTCGTCGAACCGACAGCTGCACCGGACTTCGCCCGCGCTGTTGACGTCCAGGAGTTCAGTTTTCCACAGGATCACGGACCCCACTTCGAATATCAAACCGAATGGTGGTACTACACAGGTAATTTGCAAACCGAAGATGGCCAGCGCTTTGGCTACCAGTTTACGATTTTCCGGAGAGCGCTTGCTCCAGGTGAACCGCCAGAGGGTGATGGATTGGCGACAAATCAGATATATTTCGCGCATGTGGCGCTTACAGATGTCGCTGGTGAAAGTCATTTCTTCGACGAACGCTTCAGCCGTGGAGCGGCCGATCTAGCGGGTGCCCAGGCCGATCCATTCGCCGCCTGGGTGGAGGATTGGCGGGTTGAATCCGAAGGCATCGAGGCGGATCAAGTGCTTATCGTCGCCGAGGGACAGGACTTCGAATTGGATCTGACGCTGGAGGCAATCAAGCCGATCGTAAGGCATGGTCAAGATGGTCTAAGCGCGAAAAGCGACGAGGTCGGCAACGCATCCTATTATTTGAGCTTCACGCGCATACAGACTGTTGGGGACTTGCGCATTGGGGATCGAACCTACGAAGTCTCAGGCTTGAGTTGGTTCGATCACGAGTGGAGTACGAGCGTGCTGGATGAAAACGCCGTGGGCTGGGACTGGTTTGGTCTTCAATTGGATGATGGGCGTGAGTTGATGTTGTATTTCATCAGGCTCGCTGATGGCGAGATCGATCCGATTTCTGGCGGCACATTCATCGGGAAACAGGGTGAAGTGATCGGGCTGGAGGCATCTGAAGTGCAGATCGAAGCGCTCGATACATGGTTGAGCGAGCAAAGTGGAACGGAGTATCCGAGCGGCTGGCGGATCAACCTTCCCACGCTTGATATGGAGCTCACTGTTGAGCCCTTGATCGAGGCGCAGGAGATGCGTGTCAGTTTCACGTATTGGGAAGGTGCTGTACGGATCCGTGGCGAACAAGATGGGGTACCATTTGGTGGCAGCGGCTATGTCGAGTTGACTGGGTACCTCGAGAGCATGGAAGGTGTGCTCTCATAGGGACGACAATTCGGTGAGGAATTGGTTGTGAAATCCATCGGCAATCTAATCCGCAGAGTTTTCTCGGACTTTCTGCTCATGATCCCGGTCCTGGCAATGGCCGGGTGTGCTCAGACGGACCCAATCGGTCCTGATAATTCTGAAACGATCTTGCATGAACCAATCCGACTGGCTTTCGACCAGAACGAAGATCCAGCGCTCGAATTAACGCAGGATCCCCGTTTCGGATACACATACCACAGCTCCGATGGCAATCGTATCGTTGATGGGAGTGGTTCACTCCCCGGGGCGGTGCCTTTTCAGGTTCAGCTTGGTTTCGCCCCGGTATGGGTCGTGGCTGTCGCTGTGGATAACGGTTCATTATGGACGGCAGTTTCAACCGGAGGTGATGTTGCGGCGCTTCTGGTCAGAGAAAAAGTGATCCAGGAAGTACCAATTAAAACCGACGGTTACATACCGGGCTCTCCACCGCTAATGCGTGTCGACAGCGGCGGTGTGTCGCTTGTATCTGCTATCGTAGCTTCGTCTTCGGACGTGACTCACCCGGTCGTTCTCGGCGTGAGTGGAGCGACTGTCTGGATCGGCGAGGATGGTTGGCTGCATCTTCAGGACAGTGAAGAGCATCTGCAGCTCGACATAGCTGCGCTTCCTGACGCACGCATCTTACAGGATCAGCGCGGGCGCGTGCTTCTTCTCAGCGATCCAACAGAGGCCTATTCTCACGGCGTGCTGGGCGACGAACTCGAGGCAACAGCTGTTCTATTGGCGGAAACCACCCCCGATTTTCGTGTTGTCAAGCGGATAAGTGTGCCTGATGGCCTGGTTATTGAAGGGATCATGCCCATCTGGGCCGATATGGACGACGATGGTGAGCGAGAGATCATCGTCACGGGCAGCGATCGAGACGCGGGTGCGCGTCTAATGGTTTTCTCGGAGGATGGGAATTTGCTTGCAGAAAGCAAGGCCATCGGTCAGGGTTTTCGTTGGCGTCACCAGATTGCGGTCGCAAGCTCTTCGGAGTCGGCCCCACCTGAACTCATCAGCGTGAAAACGCCCCATATCGGAGGGATGCTCGAATATTTTCAAATTGTGGACGACCGGTTGGAGTTGGCGGCCATCGTCAGTGGTGTCACATCACATGTGATCGGAACACGCAACCTCGATTTGGCTCTGGTCGGCGATTTCGATGGTGATGGATTTTCCGAGACACTGCTTCCGGACGATGAACTGCGCAGTCTCGTCGCTGTAGAACGAACCACAGATGGTGCGAGCATCGATTGGTCGCTTCCATTGGCAGCCATCATGTCGTCGAATCTGGCTGCCGTCACGGATGCTGATGATCAAATAATCGTCGGTACAGGTCTGGCAGACGGGTCGTTGCTTATCTGGTCCCGGTAGCGAGAATTCACAAGGGTAGAAGGGTGGTTGTTTCCATGTCTGTAAACTCAAACCTGAATGCGAGCATATCAGCTGAGACGAAACCTGGTCGGGTTCGTTTGCGGGTTCGTGATATCGAGCGGACAAAGATCTTTTATGAGCAGACCCTCGGTTTCGAAGTTCTCACTGCTGATGAGAAGCACGTCGGTCTGGGCACCGCTCCTGATCGAGAATTGGTCCAGCTGGTCGTCGAACCAGGTGCGCCGCAGCGGCCACCCAGGACGACGGGTCTTTACCATTTTGCCATTCTGGTACCCAACCGGCGAGAGTTGGCAGTGGTGTTGGATCGCTTGCTGTCCCGCTCGTACCCACTTCAGGGCGCGGCCGATCACTATGTGAGCGAAGCGCTTTACCTGGCGGACCCGGAAGGCAACGGGATCGAGGTGTATGCCGACCGTTCACGGGACGAGTGGTACTCGGATGATGGCAAAATGCGAATGGGGACAATCTCGCTGGATGTCGATGACCTACTTTCAACGCTGGAGAGCAACGACGAGAGGTCGGCAAGGCTGCCGGACGGCACGCGGCTCGGACACGTCCATCTGCATGTTTCTGACCTTGAGCAAGCGGTTGCGTTTTATCGCGACATCATCGGTTTTGATTTGATGATGCTTTACGGTCCGACGGCTGGTTTCCTTTCCGCCGGCGGATACCATCATCATATCGGCGTGAACACATGGGTAGGCGAAGGTGCTGCGCAGCCGCCGGAAGATGCTGCAGGTTTGATCGATTACTCGATCCTTGTCCCGGATGAATCCGAACTGGAACAGATTGCCACTCGCGCTGAAGCCTCAGGTTATGCGGCTGAAAGTGGTGATGCTGTCCTGAAGATCGACGATCCTTCCAACAACGAGATCATCATCAAGGCTGAGCCAGAAGTTTGACCCGGATCCGTACAATATTTTCCGCCTATCAGGGAGTCCTTAAATGAAGCACCTCCGGACTTGAGGGGGACAAGCCCGGAGGCGGTCGCGACATTGGCACAAAGCCACGTGACGACGATCACATTCTAAACAGTGGATCGATGGCCTTCCATAGCACGATAGTCCCAATAATTTTACGAATTATGATCGAATTGCAGCGAGAATTTCCTGGCTGTGTTCCGCTGGCTTAACGTTCTCAAAAACTTGCTTGATTTTACCTTGCTTGTCGATGACAAACGTCGTGCGGTGCACGCCCTCGTAATCCCGGCCCATGAACTTTTTCGGACCCCAAACGCCGTAAGCCTCAGCGATTGAGTGATCCTCATCCGCAATAAGTGGAAAGGGCAGCTCCCACTTATCCTTGAACTTGGCCTGTTTCTTAACCGTATCGGGACTGACGCCGATGATGGCGACGTCCGCTTTTTCGTAAGCGCTGTAATCATCCCTGAATCCGCAGGCTTCCTTCGTGCATCCGGGAGTGTCGGCACGGGGGTAGAAGTAAAGCACGACCTCCTTGCTCTGGTAATCGGATAATTTGACCTTCTCACCGGTATCGTCCAGCGCTTCAAAGTCAGGAGCCGGCTTTCCTACTTCTGGTAATTCCATGTTGTCCTCCGAATTTCATTCGATGCTATTTAGATGCCTCCAGAACGGCGATGGTTTCACCCATTGGCTCAATACCGTATCCGGGCAGTTCGGCGACGGTGGATTTAAATTTGCTATCGTGAAGTACATCAAGGAGCGGACGTAGCTTCGGCTCATCGATATATTGAGAGGGGATCACAAGGTCATAGCGCTCCTGGTAAAGCGGCAGGAAATTGAGATTGAGCGCTTCGGCGGCAGCACGGATCGCCAGGCCAGTATCTGCCAGCCCTGAGGCGATCGAGGCAGCCACCACGAGATGGGTGAACTCCTCGTGTTGGTAGCCCCGCACATCATCGGGAGAAATGGCAAGTTGATCCAGATGATAATCGAGTAGGATCCGGGTGCCCGAACCACGCTGCCGGTTGACGAATACGAGGTCCTCTCTCGTGAGGTCGCCAAGACCTTCGATAGCCTTCGGGTTTCCCTCAGCGGTGATAAGACCCTGGTCCCGATGCACGAGCCCGATCACATGGACCGGGATATCGGGCAGGTAGTGTTTGATATAAGCCAGATTGAACTCGCCGGTCTGCGGGTCGAGCAGGTGGCTCCCGGCGACGTGCGCCTCGCCGCGTTTTAGCGCCAGCAAGCCCCCCAAACTGCCAAGATTCGCGGAGGTTAGCCTCGATCCATGCGAGGCGAGGAACTGTGCGAGCAGATCGAGAGTCAGGTCATGCGAACCGAGTGCGAGGATCGTGCGCTGCAACGTATCAAGTGGCGTGTAGAGTTGAACTGTCACCTTCTGGCCTGCGGAGTGTCCCTGCACTCCACTGGGGATGATCACGATCCCATCCGCACGAACGAGTGAACTGATCACCCCGGCGCCGCGCGAAAGTGGGGCTGCGACCCAACGACCGCCCACATCGCCAGTGATGACGCGTACATATTCGTCGTCGCCAGCACTGGAGTGGACCTTGCGGGTTAATGTCGCCTCGAGTTTTTCGGGGACATGCTCCTGTTTGCCAAGCCAGCGCCTGATCAGCGGTCGAACGAAGATCTCACCGGTCAAGGCGGCGGAGACCGGGAAGCCAGGTACGCCAATCACCGGCGTAGGGGCTTGATCTGCTTGCATGTGGGTCATGCCCAGAATCACCGGATGTCCGGGGCGCACGGCAATACCGTGAACGAGCACTTCGCCGAGCGCATCGATCACATGTGCGGTGAAATCTTCTGATCCTGCAGATGATCCCGCATTGATCAAGACCAGGTCGTGTTTCCGTGCAGCCTCGCTTAGCGCCTGTCTGAGCTGGTCGATATCATCCGGGATAATCGGGTAACGCTCAGCTTTGCCACCCCATTCTTCCACCTGGGCAGCCAGAACGAGCGAATTGAATTCAAGAATTTCACCCGCGGCAGCTTGCGAGCCGACCGGCACCAATTCGGAACCGGAGGGGATGACCGCGACGGTCGGCTCACGCCAGGTTGCCACACGGTCGTGACCGCTTGCGGCGATCGCACCGAGATCTACCGGGCGAAGCTCGTGCCCGGCAGGCAAAACAAGCTCTGTAGCGACCATATCCTCACCCATAAACCGAACATTTTTCCACGGGCTGATCGCAGCAAGGATGCGGATGGCCTCTCCCACATCATCGCCACGCTGCAGATGCTCGACGTTTTCGATGGGGACGACGGAGTCAGCCCAGTCGGGAAGGGCGTCGCCCGTGTCGACGTATGTGGCTTCTGTGCCTATTTCGAGAGTCACAGGGTTCCGGTCCGTGGCGCCTGAGGTTGCCGACGCGCGCAGGGCGTAGCCGTCCATGGCTGCCGAGTGGTAGTGTGGGGATGAGATCATAGCCCAGACCGGCTCAGCGGTTACGCGTCCGAGGGCGCGATCAAGAGCGACTGTTTCGCTTTGCAGTGGTTCCAGCAGGCCGGCAGCTTTCAGGGCTGTCTCAAACCTGGCGATAGCCTGCTCCAGCGGGATATCCTCCAGGTATACCGATCGATCGCTTTGACTTTTGGTCGAATTTGCCATCGAACCATCCCGATGCGGTTAAAACAAGCGAACCATAACCTTCTCGCCGGCGGGCAGACCGTTTGCCTGTGCTGGTATGCGCACGAGCCCGTCGGCGCGCACCAGCGTGAAGATCAAGTTAGAGCGCCCATAAACTGGCTCTGCCAGGATCCCATTTTCAGCCTGAATCAGCCGCACAGGCTGGTAGTCCTCTCGACCGGCTTGCGAGGCGAGGTTAACCGTCAGTCGAGCCGGCAGCTGGGCATCCCATTGATCCGCATGCATCCCGAGCGAACGTCGCAGGATCGGTGGCAGGATCAAGCCGCCGACGACGAGCGCGCTGACCGGGTTTCCCGGGAGACCAATCAACGGCTTGCCGTCGCCAATCCCGAGGATCGTCGGTTTGCCGGGCTTGATGGCGAACCCGTGAACCAGAATGCCTGGCTCACCCAACTCAGCCAGTATTTCGACAGTGATGTCGCGGGAGCTGACCGACGAGCCAGCCGTGATGACGACGATGTCGTTCTGGTGAAACGCCTGGCGGGCAGCTTGCTCAAGTGCCGTGCGGTCATCGGCGACGATGCCGTGCCGCACAGCAGCTCCCCCAGCCCGTTCGACGAGCGCCGAAAGTGTATATGAGTTGATATCCCGGACTTCTCCGGGCGATGGCTCCTCTTGGGGTGGAACAACTTCATCGCCAGAAGAGAGGATGGCGACTCTTGGCTTCTCGGCGACATCAATCTTCGTATAGCCAAGAGCCATCAAGCCGCCGATTTCCTGCGCTCGAAGCCGTGTGCCGCGTTTAATCACGATCTCGCCTGACTTCACATCTTCGCCTTCAACGAGGATGTTCTCGCCAACTGCGACTGCTTTAAGGATTTCCACTTCTGTTTCGTGCGGCTGCTGGGTATCCTCAAGCATGATGACCGCATCGGCGCCAGGAGGGATCATGCCTCCAGTGTGAACGACCGCAGTTTGGCTGGATCCTACCAGAAGGTCAGCGGTCGTACCCATGAGCACCTCGCCAATGAGGTCCAGATAAGCGGGCAGCGAGGCTGATGCACCATGTGTGTCCGCAGCCCGTACGGCATAACCGTCGACAGTTGAACGCGAGAATGGAGGCAAAGGATGGGGGGCTTTGACGTCCTCAGCGATCACACGTCCGAGCGCGTTCTCCGTACTGATACGCACGGTCTGGATCGCTGAAGGACCGGACCAGGACTTCATGAACAGATCCATCGCTTCGGAGGGTGGGGTGAGGTTCAGGAATTCAGGCATATCAACTCAAGAGAAATCCAAGGGTGAGGAAATAAGCAGAGAGCCCAAATAGCAGCAGCGCGCCCAATGTGAATACGCGCCAATTGGGGGGGTAGCCGTTGCGGATGCGGTTCATCTGCCAGATTTGAGCGAGCGCTAGGGGAAGGACGATCAACCCTCCGATCGCGACGCGCCCGGGGAGCCCGCTTAGAAACGCGATGATAAAGCTCAAGACGCCAAAGAGAATGGCGTAGTCGTGCATGCGCATGCCCGTCTCCCATCCGACACGCACCATCAAGGTCTGCTTTTCAAATTTCAGGTCGGTGGCGTAATCGGGCAGTTCGAACGCGAGCATCATCGCAAAGTGAAACGAGATGAGCGGAACGGATGACATCAAGATTAATCGGTGCAGTTCGCCAGTAAATAAGCTGAAGCCGAATGAAGGCGCAAAGCCGGCGACGACGACCGAGGTGATCAATTCGCCGTAGCCGGTGACGCTGGTCCGGAGCGGAGGTGCAGAATAGGAATAGGCGCCAAGAAATCCAAGCAACCCGAAGATCCAGCTGAGCAGGGAGATATCCCCCACGAGGAGCATGATCCCGGCGAGCGTGCCGGCTAGTGTCAGCATGGTTATCGCAGCGTAGAAAGCGGTCGAGCGGGGTAAACCATCCGCTCCCAGGGCACCACTTCCGGCGTTAAATGGGGTCCGGTTTTCGTTCAAATTGTCGATCGGCGCGTCATAGTATTCGTTGAGGTAATGACCCATGAGCTGGATGCATGTTACAAAACCCTGGCCGATCAAATATCGAAAGAGTGAAATATCCTCGCCGAGGTAATTGGCGATCGCAGCACCAAGCCCGAAAAGAAGCACACCGCCAATCAAAAAGTGCGGGCGGCTGAGACGGATGAAATCGAGGAGTCGGTCCCGGCTGCTCATGCGTCAGGACTCCGTCGTAGAATCTCGGATCTGTACGTCGGCCAGATCAGCGGCGTGCGAAGCGACCCGCAGGAGCGTGCAGTCGCTCTGCACTGAAACTCGGAATTCGACACCAAATGGGACCAGCACACGCACAGGTGAATCAGCAGCCAGTGTATGTGTCGCGCTGAAGGTGGGCGACTCTTTTCGGTGATCTTTCCAATGGAAAGCAGCCTCGCCCTCAAGTAGGGTCCAAAGTTCATCCGCCTGTGCGCGCACGAATTCAGGGAGCGAATCGCCTGCGGAAACCTCGATGATTTCAATCAAGCCGATACGTTTGAGCAGGTGGTCATCAAAGGAATAAGTGTCCAATGACCGCCATGAGGCGGCGGCGACCGTCTCCAGCATCTCGATATATAAGTCGTGGATGGGGTAGTTCGCTTCCAAGCTTCACTCCGATGATCTACGCGCGTTGTGATCGCGATGGTCTATCTCATCATCTAATATTGTACCCGTCGATATGAAATCATCGTTAAAGAGGCAACAGACTGAGCGTTTTTATGCTGGATGGCCGGGGAAACCGGGAATTTCGATCAGCTGACCCACTGGTTGCCGCCGTCGACGGCGATTGTCTCTCCGGTGATGTAGTCATTCCGAATCAGGAAAAGGACTGTCTGGGCGATATCTTCAGCGGATCCGGTGCGCTGCAAGGGGAGATCTTCCCCGAGCGACTGCCAGCGCGATTCGGACATATGGGGTGGTTTGAGCACAGGACCGGGAGCAATGGCATTGACTCGTATCTCCGGACCATAGGCGAGCGCTGCGATCGCGGTGAGCATCTCCACGCCAGTCTTGCTGATAGAGTGCACCGGGAAGCGCGGCCAGGGTTGTCTGCCGGCGATATCGGAGATATTGACGATAACACCAGCGCCCCTGCTTTGCATGAGTGGAGCGGACTTCTGAATGCAGAAGAACGGTGCACGAAGGTTGGTGTTCATCGTGCGCTCCCAATCATCCTGCTTGACGTCTTCAAAGGAGATGCGCTCCATGATGGCGGCAGAGTTTACGAGGATATCTAATGCTCCTGTCTCGGATTCGATCTTCTCAAACAGCCCCTCAAGCGCATTGAGATCGCTGAGGTCGGCTCCAATTGTCGAAGCGCTGCGCCCTAAAACGCGCGCATACTCCGCCGTCTCTAACGCAGCATCTTCCGAGCTGTTGTAATGGATGATGACATCCGCCCCGGCGTGCGCGAGCGCGCGGCTTATCTGGCCGCCGACGCGGTGTGCGCCGCCCGTGACGAGCGCGATCTTGTTTTCGACTTCCATTCAGCGATTCACCTTCCACAGCGTGTTCAGGATGTTTAGACCAGCCGAGTTCGGGATTATTATGGATTCTCAGCCGCGGACGTACGAGCGCAGGAAGAACCACAAGTTCGCCGGTCGCTCAGCCAGCCTGCGCATAAAGTAGGGATACCATTCCGTGCCGTATGGAACGTAGATCCTCACCGGATAGCCTTGCTCAGCCAGCTCTAACTGGAGATCGCTGCCGATACCGTGCAGCATCTGGAATTCGAGCGCTGCTTTTGGCAATCCCACGCGCTCTGCTTGGTCGCGTGCGAACTCGATGCGCTTTGGGTCGTGTGTGCCAATCGCTGGGATGGGGGGCACCTTCCCATCGGGAGACGCGGGTTCTGAACCGTGTTCCTTGGCCGCTTCGATAAGCATCGCTGTAATCCGGTCAAAGTTATCATCGACGTCAGATTTTCGTGGATACGCGACCTCGGCTGGTTCGTTATAGGCGCCTTTACACAGACGGATGCGCGTTCCGTGCACGAGCAATGCTTCGACGTCCTCTTCGCTGCGGTATAGGTAAGATTGAATGACGACCCCGATATTGGTCAGGCCTTCTTCCCTGAGTGTGTTGTAGATTTGCAGCGTCCGGTCGACCGTGCTGGAGTCTTCCATATCGATGCGAACAAGCGTGCCGAACTCCGCCGCCCTCAGGGCGATACAGCGCATATTACCCAGGCAAAGGTCGTAATCGAGCGCCAGCCCGAGCTGGGTGAGCTTTAATGAACAATTGGATTTCACGCCGGCTTCGTCCAGCTTCTCGACGATCTCGATGTAGGCATCTGTGGCGCTGATCGCTTCCTCGGCGTTGGTAACGTTTTCGCCCAGGTGATCTAGGGTCGCGTAAAGCCCGTCTTTGTTGAGCCTGCGGACGGCGTCGAGGGCGTCATCGAGGGTCTCGCCGGCGATGAAGCGGCTAGCCATGCGTTGTGCGAAACCCCAGTTCATCACGATCTTACGCGCCCAGGCGGCGCCGGAAAAATAAAGCAAAATTGCTCGCAACATGGATTCAACCCTCCTCGTTTGATTGTGGGCTTTTTTGTCCAGAAATACAAGATTCAAATGAGAACGCGTAGAATTCCAACCCTGGTTTGTCGATATCAAGTGAGAGGATGTGCGCCTCGACGGCGTCATGCTGAACAAGGGAGTACATTCTCGGGGCATCGACCCGCACCATAGCCTGGCCCTCGCTCTGGAGCACATCCTGCCCATAGCTTTCGGGTGGCAACTGCCCACCAGCCAGGCTGAGTTCGAGATTTATGTTCTCCACCGGCATTTCCGTTCCAGACTCATCGAGGGCAGCGCTGAGCACCGCGTTGCAGCGGGCTGCCTTGTAGCTTAGCACGATGCAGCCCGAGGCGCTGACCAATTGGTGACCGTGGGGTATGGTTTGCCATTCTCCCTGCAGGTAGAACTTGCCCTGCTTAAAATCATCTGGAAGTGTGTATCGATTTCTGGAACCGGGCTGTGTCAGTGAAATTGGGTTGCCGAGTGAATCGGCTTGCAGTTCAGGCGTGGTAGGCAAGCAGACTGCAGCGGGTTGATCCTCCTGGCGAACGGGCGCCATGATCTCGGGGAGATCGAGACCTTCATTGTCCTCACGCAGTACCTCCTGGAGGGCGGATTCGAAGGCCCGGTACTGACCTTCCCCAGAGTGGCGGTAGCGCAGGTAGCCTCGACGATCAGCCAGGTACTTCGTCGGCCAATAGCGGTTCGCAAATGCGGTCCAGATGGATTGATCGTTGTCGAGCACGACCGGCCAGCGAATACCAAGTCGGCGAATAGCGCGATGGACGTTGGCGGGCTGCTTGCCAAAAGGGAATTCGGGCGTATGGATGCCGACCATCGTAAAGTTGAGCTGTTGGTAGCGGTCGTACCACTCGCGTAAGTAAGGAAGCGTGCGCAGGCAATTTATGCAGGTGTAATCCCAAATATCGAAGAGCAGCACACGATTTTCAAACGCCGGAGGTTTATCCCGATCGGAAGGATTGATCCAGATCGCGTCTTCGGGCAGGCGTGGCATGCGCGTCGGTGTCGTGTAGGGCTCCACAACCAGGATTGTAGCAAGGAATGCCGTTTTGGATAAATCTTCGAACGCATGTAGGCGGCTGCATTGACGCCTATTTGGCAGTTGGTATAATTCGCTCCGCACGGCCCCGTAGCTCAATTTGGCAGAGCAGTTGACTCTTAATCAATTGGTTGAAGGTTCGAGTCCTTCCGGGGTCACCTCAAAACCGCTCGTGGATTTAGGGCGGTTTTCGTCTTTTAATATGCTCTGATCCTAAGAAAACGTGTAGATTAAGTTTGCGCAAGAGTGAAATTTAAATTGGAACTGGTTCTATCCTTTTCCCAAATCTCTGATAAAAATTAACCGTCAAGAAATGATGTTGAGCGGGTTTTTGCATTTTGATATAGCATCAGACTTGGCATCTACTCACTCAACAGAACATTGTGCAACCCAAAGGATTCTTCACATGCTCCTCAACTGGTTAGTTGTAATCGCCACCGTGGCAGGTCTGTGGGTCGGTGGCACATGGATCGTCAAATCAGCAGCCCACATCGCCCGCCGGCTGGGTCTGTCTGAGCTGGTCATCGGGTTGACCGTCGTCGCCATCGGCACGTCCGCACCCGAGTTCGCGGTGACCATCGTCGCCGCACTGGAGGGTAAGGAGAATCTCTCCGTCGGGAACGTGGTCGGCTCGAATATCTTCAACCTGGGCTTCATTCTGGGTGGCGTGGCGATCGTAAGCGCTATTCCCACGACCCAGAAGCTCATCCGTCGCGACGGGGGCATGCTCATAGGTACAACCCTGATCCTGCTGCTTTTCCTGATCGATCTGCGGCTGGCTGCCTGGGAGGGAGCCCTGCTCATTCTCATGCTCGCCGGCTATGTGACCTATGTGCTTTCCACCAGCAAAGAAGAGGATGAAGATGCCCGAGAGGCGTTGAGCGAGGTGCCGACCGGCGAATTTAGGTGGTTGGATATACCCATGCTCATCGGTGGTATCGTATTGATCGTCACAAGCGGACATTTTCTGGTGGAAGCCGCTTCCGAAATCGCGCGTTTCTTTGGCTTAAGCGAGTGGGTGATCGGCGTGACCATCGTCGCAGCGGGAACATCAGCTCCAGAGCTGGCGACATCGTTGATCGGAGTGCTGCGTGGGCGGCACGGGATCTCGATTGGGAATCTCATTGGCAGTGATTTATTCAATCTAATGGGGGTCCTTGGGCTGGCCGCTTTGATACACCCCATGACAGTGGCGAGTGCGGCGTATGGCAGTGTTTGGGTGTTGGCCGGCCTGGTTATCGTCGTTGTCGTCATGATGCGCACCGGCTGGCGCCTTTCACGCCTGGAAGGTGGTCTGCTAGTGGTGGTGAATCTGGTGCGCTGGGTGGGCGATTTTCTTGGTTGACGGGTCCCTGCACCCATCAAGCTCTGAAGCGCCTTCGAACGCTGGAGGCATGGAATAGTATGCCATCCACGATGCATTCACGTACCGGCACTTAGATTTTTTTATGATCCTCCGCTGGAGCACAACACAAAACCGCTCATACATGACGAGCGGTCTTTGGTACTCGCCTGGACCGGGTGAGCAATCATTAATGCAGCTGCACAGGCTGGGGCGAGATCCCCAGAATAACGGTATGGGTATCCGCTTGCTCCGATAAAGTGGTAAGGTGAGTTAAAACTGAAGCCGATCAGCACCGTAAAGATAATCAGTGGATAGCCAGGAACCCTTACAAGGTCCGTTTGGACGCCTTGCTGAAGGTTGCTTCCATGATTTTTCATTGGTTAAGCTGTTTAAGATATAGATAAGATATGCTCGCTATAATAACCGGGTTAGTCCATCCATTCCTATAGGTTCATATGAAATCAGCGCTTATCATTCCCGCCTTGAACGAGCAAGAAAGCATCGGTCAGGTGTTGGCTGAAATACCTGAAAATTCAGTTGACCGGATCCTCGTCGTAGACAATGGGTCGTCGGATGGTACGGCGGATGAGGCGAAGGCCGCGGGTGCTGAGCTAATCTACGAGCCAAGACAAGGGTACGGGTTTGCTTGCATGGCCGGTTACCTGGCAGCTGAGGATGCAGATATCATCGTCTTTATGGATGGTGACGGCGCGGATAATCCGGCTCAGATACCCATCCTCATTCAGCCACTCGAGCTGGATAGGGCTGATCTGGTGATTGGATCTCGCGAGCTTGGATGTGCGGAACCTGGCGCGCTGCTTCTGCAAGCGCGTATTGGAAACTGGATCACGGCCAGGCTTATGCGGAGCCTGTATGGCCTTCGTGTCTCGGACCTGGGACCGTTTCGTGCTATTCGCCGTGAGGTCCTGGACACTTTGGCTATGCGGGAGCTGACCTACGGTTGGACCACCGAAATGATGGTCAAAGCGGCCAAGCATGGCTTTCGAATTCATGAGGTGCCTGTTGATTATCGGAAACGTCGTGGAGGCCGTTCGAAGATTTCAGGCACGTTGCGGGGGACACTGCTTGCCGGCTATTACATTCTGGGGACAACGCTTAAGCATGCCTGGAAAGATTGATCCACATCGGTTGCTTGTTCTGATGGCGAAGAATCCTGTCCCAGGGCGTACGAAAACACGTTTGATCCGTGCACTCGGTGAGGAGGGGGCTGCCGGTTTGTACGACGCTTTCCTGCATGACAAGGTCGTACAAATGAGGCTTGTTCCCGGTGTCACTCCGGCGGTTGCTTATTATCCCCCTGACGGGCGAGACTACTTTTCTGAATTGGTCCCGGACTTTGTCTTGATTGAGCAGCGGGGCAATTCACTGGCTGAGCGACTGGAAAGAGTTTTTTCGGATAGTTTTTCGGATGGTTTCGGATCGGTTATTGCGATCGATGGTGATACTCCACACCTTCCAGACGAATATTTGCAGGCAGGTTTCGCCGCCCTAGAAGATGGGTCATCGGACGTTGTTATCGGACCCTGCGAAGATGGCGGATACTATGCCATTGGTCTGAAGCAGCCACACGGTTCCCTGTTTCATGTCCAAATGAGCACTCCACATGTAACCAGGGAGACAAGGAGAATCGCAGAAGAGGCCGGTCTGGTTGTCCATCTGCTACCTGAGTGGTGGGACATTGATGAACTTCCGGATCTTAAAAGGCTCGCAAGACTCATGCGGGAGGAGGAAACCCGCGGGGGACTGCCACCATCGGTGACGCAAAATTTTCTGAATGAACTGCCGGTTGTTTGATCATCAAATGACATGATCTGGCATTGAGCAATCCAAACATATGCTGAGGTTGATAGTACATATATATGAATGTGTGTTTTGTAAACCCATTCTTCTTCGCGAAAAGCGCCCTTGAGCGTAGGTTCAAGACGTTTTATTTTCCACTTGGATTGTTGTACCTCGCGGCCGCTGTACGCCAAGCAGATTTCGAGGTCTCACTGTTTGATGGGACTTTCAAACAAGGTGAGAAAGACTTCGAGGCCGAGCTGGAGAAGTTAAACCCTGATGTAGTTTGCATCGCGAGCTGGATCACTGTCCAGCCTGCAGCGCTGCGGCTCGCAGAAATAGCAGCTGGATACGGGGTCCCGGTTGTTATGGGAGGTCCGGGTCCAAGTAGCGATCCCGGGAGCTACCTGGCTTCTTCCGCGGTGGATGCCCTGGTTCTTGGGGAGGGTGATCGTACATTGATCAAGTTCCTCAATGCGCTGAAGGATGATCGTCGGCTTATCAAACTGAAGGGACTTGCATTGCGTGATGAAAATGGCGGGATCCTGAAGACAGCAAAGCGAGAGTTGATCCATAACCTGGATGACTTGCCATTCCCTGCCAGGGACCTCATTGACGTAGAGACTTATCTGGAGACGTGGGAGAAATCTCACGGTTACCGATCCTTAACCCTTTCGTTATCGCGCGGCTGCCCGGATCTGGACTGTCCGTATTGTGCTGATGCGGTGATGGGCGCGGGATTGAGGATCCGGAGCGTGGGGAATGTCGTGGCTGAAATGCTTCATCTCCAGGCAGAGTATGCGATAGATCGTTTTAGATTCGTGGATGATCTCAATCGTTTAGATCCTGAATGGCTCAGGGAGCTTGGTGAAGCGATGGCAGAAGCTGGTGTGGACATCCCATACGAGGGTTTGAATACGATTGTGCATGAAGGCTTGCCGATGCTTGCTCAGACGCGAGATATTTGTCATGAGCGCAATGCCTGGATTCCGACGCAAGGGAAACATGGCCATGCGCCTCCTACGGAAGACGTGCAGCTCCTCCGACGGCGATGGGAGCAGGCGATGCTTTTCGTAGACGAACGTCTTGAAGACCCTTGACCGACTTGATAGAAAACTCGATCACCGTGCGTGATCAGGAGAAAGCTGATTGTCTTTTCATTGACCAGGTTTTAGCGCAACTGCTGCAAAGCAAACTCTCAGGAACACCTGGAGGGGATAATGCTCGATTTAAAGATCGTAAACGAACAACCCAAGACGTCCATGTTTTGGATCGCATTGCTGCGCATTATGCTCGGTGTGCTGTTCATCACCCAATGGTATGACAACCTGGTTGGCGGCCTCTACACGCCCGAAGGTCTTGAAGGATTATTCAATTATTTCTTCAACGCTTCGGATAACCCGCTTGATTTCTACATGGCATTTGTGAATGAGGTGATTCTGCCCATCGCCCCATTTTTCACAAAGTTTCAGCTTGTAACCGAACTCCTGATAGGGATCGCCCTGCTGGTTGGGTTTCTCACACCACTCACGAGCCTTTTTGCAGCTTTCTTTATCCTGAACACCTTCCTGGCTAGCTGGGGGGCGGATTGGCCCTGGAGCTATCTGACCATTCTGACAATCCTGGGAGTTCTTTTTTTCACACGTGCGGGTCGCAGCTTAGGTTTGGATGCAATCCTGGCCAGGCGCTTCGGTGATTTCAAGCTGCCGGTGTGGTAAGGAGTAATTTGCGATGCGGTTTTCCACGCTAAGGGTTGCCGAGGCATGACGGCGTTGGTACTCCTGGCCTTATGTCTGTACGGCTTAATCCTGACTTTGCTTTTCATATACGGGTTGAATTTCTATCATCTCTTATATCTGGCCGTTCGTGATCGCGAATCTGAACCCGAGAAACCTCCGTTGACTGAGTATCCGTCAGTGACGGTTCAGCTACCTGTTTACAACGAACGTTATGTGGTCCGAAGGCTGATCGATGCGGCGGCTGCGATTAATTACCCCCCCGATCGGCTTCAGATTCAGGTACTGGATGATTCGAGCGATGAAAACCGCAGCATTGCAGCGGCCGCCGTAGCACATCACCGTAACCGTGGAGTGAATATCCTGCACGTCCGCCGAAAAAAGCGAACAGGCTTCAAAGCAGGGGCGCTGGCACACGGTCTGGAAAGTGCCCAGGGTGATTTTGTCGCCATCTTTGATGCAGACTTTCTACCGGAGCATGATTTTCTACGAGAGACTATTCCGCATTTCAACGATCCTGAGGTTGGATTTGTCCAAACCCGCTGGGACCATCTAAACGTCCGGTATTCCCTTCTCACGCATCTTCAGGCTTTATCAATTGACGGTCATTTTGGCGTTGAGCAATTTGCACGGTTTCATGGTGGATATTTCATGAACTTCAACGGCACTGCCGGAGTTTGGCGCCGAGCGGCAATCGAGGATGCGGGCGGCTGGAGTGCCAGAACGTTGACAGAAGATCTCGATCTGAGCTACAGAGCGCAATTGAATGGATGGCGGCCGGTATATCTCCGAGATTGCTCAACAAAGGCTGAACTACCTGTCAGGCTCAACGCCTATCGACGACAGCAATACCGCTGGGCCCGTGGCTCATTTGAAACTGCTCGGCTCATGATCCCAGACGTTCTCCGGGCTAAGATCGACCATGCGACCAAATTGCAAGCATTGCTGCACCTGACTGGATACGGTATTCACGCTCTGATGTTCTTGTTAGCATTGATTTATCCAGCCATCGCCCATCTATCCATCGGACGGGCGTACCTTGTCGAACTCTTTGGCCTGGCGATGGTATTCAATTTCACTGCCTTTGCACCGACACTCTACTTCACCCAGGCCCAGGCCGAGATGGGTCGTGATTGGTTAAAGTTGCTTCCGAGAATATTTTTCTTGAGCATTCTTGGATCGGGCATGATGGTTAATAATGTCCAGGCGATACTGCATTCATTCAGCCGGAACAGCGGTGAATTCGAACGAACACCGAAGTATGGGATTGTCGGGACCATGAAGAGACGGGGCTCCGCTCAATATCAATCAAGCGCGGGAGCGTTGATTTTAGTGGAGCTCGGTATGCTCGCGTACAACCTGAATACGATACGCATGGCCCTCTCAGTTGGGAACCTTATTATCGCTGTGTACTCTGGAATATTTGCCTTGGGCTTGCTGTACGTCCTCACGATGACCGTGATCGAAGAGCTTGGCCCACGTGTAAAAGCATGGGGTTCCAGATTAAGCGAGGAGCAAATTAACGATCCCCAAAATGCCTAGGATTTGACAATATCTGACCAGAGCTTCGGCGATTTTTGACCAGCCTTAACGTCAGCGCGACTGTTAGCAAAAGAAGGAGAGGGAAATATTCAACCCAGCGGACCCACTCGATCTCACCGGGGTTTATCGGGTCGATGTAGAACAGGTACGATAGGTTCACTGCTCCAGTGAAATAGATCCAGGCGATTAGAACTAAGCGCCAGGCTGTGCTTCGATCGGTGGGCAGTGCCGCTAACAGTGGGATCATAAGCGTCAGATACCAGGGAAAGACCGCCGCACTCAGGAGCAGATACACGCTTAAAAGGATCGTCATATCTCCTATGATCACTGGATTCTGGGCCTGGCCTTTTGGTCGACGGACCAGTAGCCACACCCCAATGCCGACGACTGCCAGGATAGAAATCGCTCGCACGAGAAGCTCCGGTTCAGCCATTCCGATCTTGCTTAGTCCGTTCACCAGCCAAAAATAGATGCCGCCATTCGTGCTCCATTGACGAACGTAGATCCGCAGTGCTCCAAAAAGACCAGTGCCTTCAGCTCCGGGCAATAAACCGAGTCCGGCGTTCAAGAAAGGCAGGTAAGCGATGACTGTTAGGCCAATATATATCCACAACCTTCTCCACCCCCAACGTCGCAAGAATACCGGTAGGAACAGAGCAGGGAGATACTTCGTGATAGTTGCCAGACCCAGGGTGACAGCACTGAGAGTCTGGCGGTCATTCAACGAGGAGAGAACCGCCAACAGCATGAGCGCAATCATCAAGGAATCAAGATGTCCGCTGTGTGCAAACTCGATGACGACAAGCGGACTCCAGAGATAAAGCAGCCCCCTTCCTGTTGGTAAATGCAGGCGCCGCAGGATGCGCAGAAGCAAAGTGCCGCAGGCGAGATCAAGGAGAGTGAAGGTGACCTGCATGGCTGTAGCCGACATTGGCTTTACCGAATAGATGATCCCGAAAGCAACCTGCGCGGCCGGTGGGTAGGGGCTGGCCATCCACTGGTGCTGCACCCTGGATCGCAATACCTCAGCCTCCCGATCGACGATCAGCGCATCGACGCGCGCTGAATAAGGGTTCGCACCCTGTGATACCAGCCGGCCATCCCAGATATAGCGCCATACATCTGTGGAAAGCGACGGCTCGGTAAACCAGAAAGGTACTCGAAACAGTATCGCAGCTGCAAATATGGCAATTAACAAACCACGAGACTCACCTAAATTCACATTCCACAACAGCAGACATGCGATTAGATAGAGCACAAAGGCAACCGCAAAATAGCTAAGGTATAGGGGGGCGTCTCGAGTCAGATGCTCAAGCCGGGATACGAATACGAAGCACAGAAGCATGCCCAGTCCGATTACAGACAGAACCAGAACCTTCCATCGGGACATGCTACGCGTCATCATGCCGGTTTTTTCGCGTTTGTATACAGGATCACAGGTTCATATCGAAATGATCTGGCCGGGAGTTTTGAGTATATCTCACGAACACTGCTGGTCAGCCTCACTTGAGATTCGGCGGGCAGGGAGCAGAATTTTGCGCCGCTGCTTCCAAATCCGGAACGAAATGCTAAATACGCTTCAGGTTCCCATTGATATGCGTATCTCTTCTCCGAGGTTTTGATTTCTGTATATCCTGCCGAACTGAAGAGCGCTCTCGATTTTTCGGCCCTGTTTGTAGCTGCGGTGTTGTCTACTGCGTCTAAATCAAGTACGCCGACTCCCGCCTTTTCACTCCATTCGTTCAGCGCTTCATTCCAGATTTGCTGCGCCTCGAAGTTGGGGGATGTGTGAAAGACGGCGGAGCCTATTGCACCTCCGGGTCGAAGGACGCGCATGAGTTCCTGCAACCCTGCAGTAATGTCGGGATAATGAAACAGCACAAAGGATAAGATAACCAGGTCGATACTGTTCGGACGCAAAGCGATCCTGCGTGCATCCATTCTCGAGTATTGCACGTTCGAGAAGGGTGGGGCGATCGCCAGCATCCCATTTGAAGTATCGATGGCGATAATCTGAACGGAACGGTTGCGCTGCTTGATCGCTGGAAGCAGACTGCCTGGACCAGCGCCAACATCCAGGATCCATCGGTGTTCTGCCAGGGGCAGCAGATCCAACAAATACTCAGCCATCGGCCTCAGAACGGGCAGCCAATATTTCTGATAGCTTTCAGCGCCGGCTGAATATCGCCTTGCGAGGTGTACAACAAGTTCATCCATGTCGATCCCGGTCTATGCCGCTTGAAATACTTCGGTAAGATAATACAGCTACAATCGTAGCATCGCATTTCCTTATTTTAAATTGGAGGCAGGATGAAGGATAGAAACACAAGGCGGTTGTCAAGGCGGGATTTCATATCGACAGCCTTGATTGGCGGATCTGGATGTATTCTTGCCGCGTGTGGAAATACTGATGTCTTTAACCAGCCACCCATCACGCCAACACCAGACGCCACCTCAACAGCCTATCCACAGGGTGATCATGCAATCATATCTGATGTGCTTGATTATTCGCTGCACAGTGATGAGTGGGAGGGAGCATTCGGTTGGGTGAAGATTCGATTGCATCAGGCTATCCACGAAGGAGAGCCAACCTACTTCATCAGGACGGACTGCTCAGACGAAACCTACGCGCGCGAGAACGGATTGGTCTGGATGCCACTGCTTTTTGCGGGCAACGATGGCGAATTCGAAAACAAGCTTTACAGCTTCAATGACGGGCGATTGCCAGTTATGCGGTCGGTGCCGGGGGATCCTGATTACATCTCTCTTTTCGAGATCGTACGTGTAAATGGAGGTCAAGATCATGAGTTTAACTCCGCGGCTGAAATCCTTTCTGCAAGTGAAAAGGGAGTCATCGAGCTAGATCCAACCGGTATCCATGTGAACTTTCCGGTGGTGAAATGGCCGCAGGGTGAGCTTCCTATTGACATGGAGCGCGACAGCTACCTTGGTACTGGACAGTTGCTTGAGCCGATTAATCTAGGCGACAAGTCGATTACATTCAAGCTGAACGAGGGCTATCCAGGAAGCCGCTATATTTTGACGCATACATCTGCGGTCGACCGGGCTGGAAGCATGCATATTGCTCCGGCCTCCGGATCCTGGTCCACGGTCGAGTATTATGCAACAGATGAAGTGTTCGTTTTCGCTAACGGAGTTGAAGGGTCGGGTGTATTGGGTTTCCAGCCGGCGGTATTTGGCAGTGCGGTTGACTCGCTCGTGTCCAGCCCGTTCTGGAATCACTTCACAGTCCGCTGGATTCATGAGGAAAATGCGAGGGTGCTGCGTGACGCGGATGAGGTTTATGACGCGATAGACCGAGGAGAACTTCGGAAATTCAACGGATTGATTCAGACGCATCCAAACGGGTTCGTGGTTAATTGCCCCATTGTTGTACTTGCCGACAACACCTTCGGG
Organism: uncultured Anaerolineales bacterium; assembly: GCA_965603565.1. Lineage (GTDB taxonomy): Bacteria > Chloroflexota > Anaerolineae > Anaerolineales > E44-bin32 > E44-bin32. Next base: position 31,346 of record CBFDDM010000008.1, read on the forward strand.
TGAAAATGTAAATGCCCCTCATGTTCATCAAGGATGCTCCAGGATTTGTTGGGGTTTGTAGGAATGGCGAAGTTGATTACCTATCGGGCAGAACTGAGTAATTTTTGTATGGAGGCCCTTAAATCGGAGGCAGAAAACGGCTTGGATAGAAACGCGTTCGCCCCGGATTCGATCGCTGCAGTCTTGTCTTCCTGAAGATATTTAGCGCTCGAGATGATGATCGGGGTATCGGCGAAGCGTGGTGAGCGACGCAAGCGGCGAACAAGTGTGAGGCCATCTGTATCGGGCATCATAATATCGAGAATGATAAGTTCCGGTTCAATATCTGCGAGTATCCGCTCTGCTTGGCCGGCACTGAAGGCTTTGTACACGTTGAATCCGTCGTTGCTGAGAATTTCAGCGACGACCTCACAGAACGACTGCTCGTCATCAATGACAAGGATCGTCTCCTGCACGTCTGTCTGGATTAAAGGTTTGGTGCCCATCTGCGGGAACATGGTATGCCTTTAGATCGCCTGGGCTTCTGAGGCGCGCCGGTAACATTCCGCCTTGGCATGATCGTCGGGAGCGCATACTGCGAGCCAGAACCATGCGACTGCATTTGCAGGATCTTTCTGCACAACCCAGGTCAGGGCAGCTTCGCCCTTGCTGATCTGGCCGTCTTCAACCGCAGCGATGCCACGATTAAGGGCTTCATCAACGGATTTGTAGCCATTTGGCTGGACTGATGTTGCCATAACCATCCTTTCACAAAGCTCAAGAAATCTACACATTGCGCTTTCAGCGCACTGCGATATCATCCTAGCATGTATGGGGTAAATTCGAATTTACATCCACCTTACAGTGGGAAAGCGGCCAGTTTTGCCCTATCACCTTACGAAAATTATGCACTTGAGACCCAGGAATAGACAACAGTGCATTTGCTGTTAAGTCTCTACTTCGTCTTGAGGTTGATTGCAGGACCCCCGATCGACGTGCTCGTCGATTCAACGCACACTTTGCCATATTGGTACGCACCCGGCGAGAACACTGCTGCGCGTCAGGCGCTTGAAGATATGATCGGAGCAGCCGAGGATCAAGGCCTTAGAGCGGCGGTCTTCTCCGGCTACCGGAGCTATGAATATCAGGCTCAGGTATATAAGCGTGAGGCGCGTGCATGGCCGCAGCGCGTCGATGATTTCATCGCTGAGCCCGGTCACAGTGAACATCAGCTCGGCACGGCGTTCGACATCGCCTGGCCCGGCCTGCCGGTCGAGTCACTGGACGAACGCAACCTCAGAGTATTTAAGTGGGTGCAGGCCAATGCACACGAGTTTGGATTCGTTCTGAGTTATCCCTTGAAGTACACACGCGAATGGCCCTACAACAATCGCTGGAAACCGCATCAAGGCGATTTCATCTATGAGCCCTGGCATATTCGATACGTGGGTGTAGATTTAGCGCTGGAAATGGATGCGGCGGGCTATCTTGATCCGGAAAGTGATGTCTATCCAAGTGATTTCTATCTTGCCTGGCCATGAGGCTCCCTATTCAAGATTGAAGTTTTGTATAACAAATCGCTAATGAATATCTAACCGTCGCATAAGCACCAGTTTGATATACTGCCTCACAATCCGAAGTTTAGTAGGAGCAAGACTATGGGACAGTCGATTAAATTGTTCAGCGTGCGCGGCATCGCCATCCGAATGCACCTGACATTTCCACTTATATTGATCTGGGCAGCATTGCAGTTTGGGGTGCTTGCGCGTGGGGGTTGGACGGGGGCAATCTTCGGGGTGATTGCCTTTTCGCTGCTCTTCATCGTTGTGATCTTACATGAACTCGGTCACAGCTTTACCGCCCAGCGATTTGGTGTTGAGGTCAAGCAGATCGTGCTTCTGCCCATCGGAGGCGTCGCCCAGCTTGCGCATATTCCGGAGAAGCCGATCCAGGAATTCCTCATCGCAATTGCCGGACCGGCGGTTAACTTCGGGCTGGCGATCGTCCTTGGCGTGGTGGCCTGGATCGCACAATTCAACGTTTCGCTGGCACAGCTGCCTTCACTGCTTCTAAATCTGGACGGTCTGAGCATCACCGCATTATTCGCATACACATTCGCTTCAAACCTGCTGCTTGGGGTCTTCAACCTGATCCCGGCATTTCCGATGGATGGAGGTCGAATACTACGCGCACTCCTCGCCATGCGCATGTCTTACCCGCGGGCGACCGTCGTCGCAGTGGGGATCGGTCAACTGCTGGCCTTCCTGATGGGGGCTGTCGGTTTTCTGCAGGGCAATTTCTTCTGGGTGCTGATCGCGATCTTTATCTATACCGGAGCTGGTCAGGAGCGGCAGCTCGTATTAGCCCGTTCTGTTCTAGGCGATCTGAAGGTCGAGCAAGCGTATTCGCGAGGGGCGCAATCCATTTCGCCCCAGGCGACGCTCAGAGATGTGGTTAACTTGACGCTCAATTCGTTCCAGGCGGATTTTCCCGTCTGTGATGGCACCAATCTGGTGGGCATTCTGACGCACGCACGCCTGGTTGAATCGCTGAACCAATATGGTCCTGACAGGATCGTCAGCGAGGTGATGCTCACCGATGTTGAGCCCGTCGGCCCTAATGCCGATCTGCTCGATGTACAGCAGCGCCTGACGCAGATGAATCTCGATGCACTGCCTGTATCGCTTGGCGGCAAATTCCTCGGGTTGATCACGAACCGTGACATCAATGAGGTCTATCGACTGGCATCGATCCGAACTGAGCTGAAAGAAGCCGGGGAGGCATTTGCTCCACTTGAAGTCCAATCCTGACGGTGAAACCTTTCAGCCTGTCCAGACCCCGGGACGCTTCTCCCGGGGTCATCTTTTTCTTGATTTAACGGCGATCATATTTCGCATAGTGGTAGGAAGAAGGTTGCGTTGCAAGGAATAACGGTTGTGATACACTAGCGGGGCATTTGCATTACTCCGCGAAGGGAGCGTACATGGCGACCCAAGAGAAGCGTGTCGTCTGCATCGAGGATGAGCCTGAAATGATCGACCTTGTGCGACTTATCCTCGGGCGCAAAGGGTTTCATGTTATAGGTGCAAATGGGGGCATCGAGGGTCTCGAGACGGTCAGGCGCGAAGAGCCGGATCTGGTTCTTCTGGATCTGATGATGCCGGATATGGATGGTTGGGAAGTCTACCAGCAGATGAAGGCGGATGATGCGCTGCGAGACATCCCTGTCGTAGTGGTGACGGCTAAAGCGCAGTCAATCGACAAAGTGCTCGGTTTGCACATCGCCAAGGTAGATGATTACATAACAAAACCATTTGGCCCGCAGGAACTGCTTGAGAGCGTCGAGAAGATCATTGGCGCGGTAGAATAATTCTTATTGGCCTTAGCGTTTCCGGGGCGGCTACGGCCGCCCCGTCTTTATGTAAGGACAGCCATGTCGAAGATTGTCGGGGTTCATAAGCAAGAATCTCCAGGAGGCCTGATTCTTAAAGCCCGTTGGTGCTCGAGTTTTCTTTGCCGGCTGCGTGGGCTGATGTTCCGGAGGGAGCTTCCGGAGGGTATCGGCCTGGTGCTGGTCGAGGGGCGCGAGGGCGTCACCCACACCACGATACATATGTTTGCGGTCCCGTTCGCTATCGGTGTCCTATGGCTTGACGATGCGAACGAAGTCGTCGATCAGGTCGTGGCTCATCCGTGGCGGGTGTACGCACCGGCAAAGCCGGCACGCTACATCGTGGAGGGACTTCCTTCGATCGTCGATGAGGTTTCTATCGGTGAGCGACTTGAATTCAAGGATAATGTGGAGACATAGGTTAACACTCCTGGCTCTCGTCATTCTGATCGTCCTTCCGGGAATCCCGGCAAGGGCACAGGATGACGGTCCAATTTATATTGTCCAGCAAGGTGACACTCTCTTCGGCATCGCCCGAAGGTTTGGGACCAGTGTAGAGGCGATCCTGCAGCTCAACGCGATCGCCGATTCATCGCGCATTTTCCCGGGAACCGAGCTTACAATTCCCGGTTTCCCAGGTGTGAGCGGTGTGCTGGAATTCACCCAGGTGGAGTTTGGAGAAACGCTAGAAACGCTCTCGGTGCGTCATCCTATTGAGCCTGATGATCTGGCAAGGCTTAACCGGATCGTGAAACGAAACACTCTCTATGCGGGTCAATCGCTGATCGTCCCCGGGCCAGCCTCTGAGGAATCTGAGGAAGTAGAAGGCGCCATTCGATTAGTCAGGCACAATCAGACTCGGCTGGAGCTGGCAGCAATAAACGGGACGAATCCCTGGGCATTTTCGAAGATGAACGAAGCTAAAGTGCCGCTCTGGCAGCTGGCTGGAATGGTGCTGCTGGACCCGTCATCGGATGAGGAGCAAGGATTATTCTTTGAACCTCTTCGATCCGTGTCGATTAATCCATCCCCACTGATTCAGGGACAGACCACGGTGATACGTGTTGAGACCAGCTGGCCGATCCTGCTTGAGGGAAGCCTGGGTGATCACCAACTCGGTTTCTTCCCACTCGATGAACAAAAGATGGTGGCGCTGCAGGGAATTCATGCGCTTGCCGATCCTGGACTGAGGGATTTCACGATTGACCTCTATGATCCCGAGACAGGTGCGTCAATCTATTCGTTTGAGCAGCCGATTTTGCTCGAACTCGGGGGATATGGATCGACGGTGCTGAACGGCGTTCCACTCGAGACGATCGATCCTTCAGTCACGGGCCCGGAAGACGAAGTGATTGCGGACGTGCTCGATCCTAAAACCCCGGTCAGGCATTGGCAGGGTGAATTTGATTATCCCTCACGCTATTACACGGATGAACTGGCGGCGATATTCGGCACGCGGCGCAGTTACAACAACGGAGCACTGCTTTATTACCATACCGGTGTGGATTTCTACGGGCGTGATGTTCCCATTTACGCTACGGCTCCAGGCTACGTCGTCTTTGCCGGTCCGCTAACCGTGCGTGGGAACACCACATACATCGATCACGGCTGGGGAGTGTATTCGGGCTACTTTCACCAGAGCGAGATCTATGTGGAAGTTGGTCAGTTTGTCGATGCCGGTGAAGTGATTGGTCAGGTCGGAAATACCGGTCGTTCCACGGGTCCGCATCTTCACTGGGAGATCTGGGTAGGGGGCGTCCCTGTCGAACCGATCACCTGGATCGAACGGACTTTTCCCTAAGCAATCTCTCCATCAGACTGCAGCCTGGACACTTCAATCATTCTCATCAGCAAATTTTCCGGATTCATACTGTTCGAGAATGTCCTCTGCTTCGGCAACCTGCTCGTCTCGGACGAGAATTTCGACACGCGCCAGCCGGCCGACACCGAAACCATATGCGGTGCCAGCAGATTCGTAGGAGAGCATCGTTTCCACGCCCAGAGACTCGAGCATACCCTTGATAATTTCGGCCTCCAGCTTGCCTGACGCGGTAGCGACGACGCTAAATTTGGTTTCCATTTCGTTAACCTCAGTTGCTTGTAGTATAATTGCGAAGTATTTCCCCGTTAAGGTTATACACACATTTTATGAATCTTGCTGCCACTCTATCTACTGACACGTATTGGTCCACCTTCGACGTTGCCGATCAGGACATCGATTTCATTATCAACTATCTGCTTGAACGGGAGGTGCCACTCACCAGCACAGAGATGAGCACGGCTCTTGTTGAGCGTCATCTTGAGCGTCTCGAGAAAGAAGCAAAGAAAGCTCAAGCCCCGAAGCACGAGATCTATCTTCCTGAAGGTACATACAAAGTTGGGCAAAAACTCACCTTCCCGGCGCTGAATAATTCGATCGGCGAAGTTGTTGGGCTTCGTGCCGGTGTGAACCCAGAGATCGGTGAATTCGATGTGATCGAGGTCGAGTTTCAGGGCAACGGTCAGAACCGCGAGTTCGCTGCCAGGCTTGAAGACCATCCGCTTAATCATCCCCCTGAAAGTGAAGCAGAAGAAGAAGCACTCCAGTCTGCCGAATCGGTCATGGAGCATTACGGAGACGTAATTGAGAGCCGGTTGGAGCAGCGGCTGGAAGAGAGCGACGACATTGTTCGTATCGCCTGGAAGTGGTTCCCACGCGCACTCGTCGCAGAAATTACCGAAGGTCACCTCAACCTTGCCGAAGCAGTCTTGGATGTCGCCAGTGGCGGACCGCTGCCAACAGGTGACATGCTCGAGCACGTCGATCTGCCCTCAAATTTAGCCCCGCAGCTGGCTGAATTCTCGCTGAACTACGCGCTGCAAGAAGACGAAAGATTTGATGAGGTCGGGCCTGCGGGCGAGATCATGTGGTTCCTGCGCAGGCTCGAGCCGCCCGAAGTGCAGTTTACACCACCGCGCCTGGCCTACGAAGGCGAGAATGTGGATCGAAGTCAATTCACACCGGAATTAATCGATCTTGAGCGCCGCCTCGACGATGAGCTGAGCGATCTGGAACCGCTCGAACCCGCGGGCGACGAGGTGACGATTTCGCTGATCTTCCCCCACTGGCGCGTCGGCACCCTGCCGCTTTCAGGGCGGTTGAAGTCGCTCTTCCCGACAGCCTATGAAGCTCCACGTATCCGCTTCATGCTTGTGGATGGGCACAGCGGCGAGACCTTCCCGGGTTGGGTCGTGCGCGAAGAAGGATATGTGTTCGGGTTGGAGGAGTGGTACCGGGGGAACGAGGTTCCTGTCGGCGGGTTGGTGCGTGTGAGCGCGGGCGACGAAGCCGGTCAGGTGGTCGTGGATACTCTTGACCGTCGTATGCGTAACGATTGGATCCGGACAGTGAGCGTGAGCGAGGGAAAGCAGGTCGGTTTCACCATGCTTAAGCAGCCGGTTGGAACCGCCTATGATGACCTTATGGTGATCGGGCTGGTGGACAAACAGGTGATCGATGAAGTCTGGATGAAGCAGGAGAAAAATAAAACCCCTCTGGATCGCACTATCTCTCACTTGTTCCGTGATCTGGCTAAGCTGACTCCCCAGGGCGCTGTCCATGCCCAAACATTGTACGCGGCGGTTAACGTTGTCAATCGACAGCCTCCGGCAGTTGTGTTTCAGGAACTGGTCACAAGACCTTATTTTGAACACGTCGGTGATCTTTACTGGCGTTTTGAACCCTCGGCCTGGAGCGGATCATGAGCGCCTCGACCAATCGGAAGATGAGCAGGTTAGTGCGGGCGACCGAAGATACCAAGTTCCATATCGATTACGAGTGGTGGGAGCGCGCCGACCGAGATCTGGATGTGTACCTGCGTAGTCACCTCTGTCCCGAGCATCAGGAGGCATTCGCCGAGATCGAAGCGGACAAGATGGTTGACACCGTCCACCCGGAGACCGCAGAGGTATCGCGTGTGCTCGGGATCCAGCATACGTTGATTACGCATTGCGCTCTGCGAGAGGATTATCTCACCCCTCAAACGACACTAGTCAACGCTGTCTTCCGCGTGTTTTTGTCGAATGGCAATTTGCCCTTATCACCGGTCGACTTGGGCGAAAAACTTAATCGACCGCCCCGGACAATTCTGCGCACGCTCTCCGGGCAGCGAGTTTACAAAGGTATCCGGCCCCATCTCGAATAGTGTTTTGCCGCCTTAAAAACAGGTGCTTGTTTCGCAGTATTCCCCACAGCGAGATCTACGTGCGTTTGTCCTGGTAAAAAGTGGAAGATCAGCGGTTGCTCACAGCAGCCGTCACGATTTAAAATCTGCATGATTGTTGGCAGCGGTCATCCCCTGCTTTGCTGCTGGCTTGGTCTTGAAACCCGATAATCAGACACGGAGGAAAACCATGGCAGATCTCAGCACGACCTATATGGGCATGAACATCAAGCATCCTGTTGTGCCCTCGGCCTCTCCCATCTCAAGGACACTTGACGGATTGAAACAGCTTGAAGATGCTGGCGCGCCTGCGGTGGTGATGTATTCGCTGTTCGAAGAACAGGTATCGCTGCATACAGGCGAATTCTCGGACATGGTTTCAGGTGGGGAATTAAGCGTGGCGGATGCGCTCGAGTACTTTCCGAGAGAGAATGAGTACGTGCGTGATGCTGACGCGTATGTTGAGCATGTTCGAAAAGCCAAGGAGGCGCTGGAGATCCCCGTAATTGCCAGCATGAACGGCACCAGCAAGGGCGGATGGCTGGATTATGCTCAGATGCTGGAACAGGCCGGGGCAGACGGGATCGAACTGAACATTTATTTCATTCCCACGACCGACAACCTGCTGGGCATGGATATTGAGAACCTTTATTTCGACATCCTCGGCTCTGTCAAAGAGCGTGTGGAACTGCCCCTCGCGGTGAAGCTGAGCCCGTTCTTCAGCGCGATCCCGGATATCGCCGTCCGATTAGATGAGGCCGGGGCCGATGCGCTCGTGCTTTTCAACCGCTTCTATCAGCCCGATATCGATGTCAAGGAGAAAAGTGTCCAGCCGCGTCTCTCGCTGAGCCGGCCAGAAGACATATTGCTTCCGCTGCGTTGGATCGCCATCCTTTACGGTCAGGTGGAAAGTTCGCTGGCGCTTACAAGTGGTGTGCACTCAGGGGAGGGAGTTTTGAAAGCGATCCTCGCGGGCGCGGACGTCGCTAATGTTTGCTCTGTTCTGCTTGCCGAGGGTGTGGAGCGTCTGGGGGGCATTTTGAAGGAGACCGAGCAGCTGCTCGACGAGCTCGGAGCAGGGAGTGTTGCGGATGTGCGTGGGGATGTCAGCCTCGAAGCGTATGTGGAACCTACCGCTTTTGAGCGCGGCAGCTACATCCAACTCCTGCAGAGTTACGGACGTATCTGAGTCGATCTCAGGCTCGGGGGATTGATCCTCGTCCCGCTCTGGCGTACAATGTTCTTGTCGCCCCCGTAGCTCAATTGGACAGAGCAATGGACTTCTAATCCATAGGTTCCGCGTTCGAATCGCGGCGGGGGCGCCTTGTCCGCTGCTGCTCATTCAGGAATATACTCGTCATGGGGCGACCGGCCGGTCGCCCCTGCGCATTGGAGGTTCCACTTCGCAGAAGGGCGGGGTCACCCCGCCCCTACGAGACAGCAGGTCCGTTTAAGAGGAATGGGGACCGACCTGCGGGTCAGCCCGTTCATTTCCAACCCCTCATCCCCAGGGGCCGAGAGGCTTCTCACGCCTGCCTTTTTTATCCATCATCCCTGATTTCGAATGCATGATCACTTATCCTCAATCATAAGGAGTCCGACGGCTTACCGTCAGTACCGGCGGCAGCCGGCAAAGATTGTGAAGGTCTTTCCTGCAGGTTCTCTCCATATGGAGCAGCCCTGCCGTACTGCGGCTTTTGAGTGACACCAGAAACCGAACTGGCCTGTGCTCACGGGTGCCTGAGTGCCCTGTTGGCAACCTTACAAGCACCTTGCAAAGGTATCCCAAAACCGGTTTTTTTTGGCATAATGCATGCGTACCTTAAAACGGGCAATCTCCGCCCGTTATCCCTCCGCCTTGGTCGCCTTAACCGGCGGCCATGTGCGTTAAATCGCCGGCATGCGTCCAGTCGCTTGGAAATTGAGTAAGAAAAATGTGGTTTACCTATTTTTTCCTGTTATCCGGAAGGTATTCGAGCAGTGGGTCCTCAGCCGCCATCGCTTTGGCACGTTTCCAGGGAGGCAGGTTCTGCTTATCAACCAGCGCTTCTCGCATCTCGAAAATCTGGTCGCGCAGTGCCGCTGCTTTCTCGAACTCGAGACTTTCGGCTGCCTGACGCATGCGCCGCTCGAGTTCCTTAATCAACTTATGAAGTTCATCTGTTGGAAGCTGTGCCGGGACGATCGCCCGGTACGGGCTGGGCCGTTCAGCGGTGGCTCGAGAAGCGACTTGATCGGTTAGATCGCGAATCTCCTTGATGATGCTGGCTGGCTCGATGCCGTGCTCCTCGTTGAAGGCGATTTGTTTCTCGCGGCGCCGTTCGGTCTCATCGATCGCTCGCCGCATCGAATCCGTGATGCGGTTTGCATACATGATCACGCGTCCATGCACATGGCGCGCCGCTCGCCCGGTTGTCTGGATGAGCGCGGTGTCCGAGCGCAGGAAACCCTCTTTGTCAGCGTCGAGAATGGCGACCAGTGAAACCTCAGGCAGATCAAGCCCCTCCCTGAGCAGATTGATACCCACGACGACGTCATAAACACCCATGCGCAGATCGCGCAGGATCTCGACGCGCTCGATCGTATCGATTTCAGAGTGCAGGTAGTGAACCTTCATACCGAGTTCCAGCAGGTATTCGGACAAATCCTCAGCCATGCGCTTGGTGAGAGTCGTGACGAGCACACGCTCGCCGATCTGCACGCGCTGCTTGATCTCGCCGATCAGGTCATCGATCTGGCCCTCCACAGGACGAACCTCGACTTCCGGATCGACCAAGCCGGTGGGGCGGATGATCTGCTCAACGACCTGTGAAGCATGCTCCAACTCGTAGGGGCCGGGCGTCGCAGTCGTGTAGATGACTTGCCCGATGCGGCGTTCGAACTCATCGAACGAGAGCGGGCGGTTGTCTAGTGCCGAGGGCAGCCGAAAACCGAACTCGACGAGTGTCTCCTTGCGGGAGCGGTCCCCGGCGTACATGCCCCGAACCTGCGGGATCGTCATGTGACTCTCATCGACAACCATCAAAAAATCTGGAGGGAAATAGTCGACCAGTGTCCAGGGTGGTGATCCGGTGGGGCGTTGGTCCAGGTGGCGTGAATAATTTTCAATCCCCGAGCAGTAACCGACTTCTCTTAACATCTCGAGGTCATAAAGCGTGCGCTGTTCGAGGCGCTGGGCTTCGAGCAGTTTTTCATGCTTGCGCAGATGCTCCAGATGCTGGTTGAGTTCGTTCTCAATGTCGTTGATCGCCGCCTTCAGCTTCTCCTCCTCGGTGATGAAGTGCTTTGCCGGGAAGATGCTGACCTGCTGCCGATCGCCAAGCAGCTCGCCGGTTAGCGGATCGAAGACGGAAATCCGTTCAAGTTCATCACCAAAAAAGCTCAAGCGAACACCCTGTTCCTCGTAAGCGGGCAGCACTTCAAGCGTATCACCGCGCACGCGGAAGGTACCGGGGCGGAGCTCCATATCGTTGCGTTCGTAGTGGCTCTCCACGAGCTGCCGCAGGATCACATTGCGCCGATAGCGGTTTCCCACGCTCACGTGGATAACAACCCGCCCGTAGGCTTCTGGATTTCCTATACCGTAAATGCTTGAGACGGATGCGACGACGATCACATCACGCCTGGAGAGTACGGATGTGGTTGTCGAAAGCCTTAAACGATCGATCTCCTCGTTGATCTGTGTCTCTTTTTCAATGTAAAGGTCATGTCTGGGAACATAGGCTTCCGGCTGATAGTAATCGTAATAAGATACGAAATACTCGACCGCGTTTTCGGGGAAAAACGATTTGAACTCAACATAAAGCTGTGCAGCCAGGGTCTTGTTGTGAGCCAGGATGATCGAGGGTCTCTGGGTCTCAGCAATGATGTTCGCGATGGTGAATGTTTTGCCGGTTCCGGTCGCACCAAGCAGGACCTGATGTTGGTCACCGCGCTTAATCCCGGCCAGCAGCTGGCGGATCGCCTCGGGCTGATCGCCCATCGGTTCATAGGGAGCGTGTAGTTTGAATTCGTTCATGCGAATGGATTGGGGCTAGTCGACCAAATGTTCGGAAATTATAACACCAAATGAGGGTTGTCCCGGCTTTATTAACCGCTGGCAGTTATCGATTATTTGAGGAATATCGGATTGCTGTAGATCCAGGCGCGCAGCTTGCCCTGGTATTGGATATGTGCTTCGGCTCGGTAAGCGCCGGGCTCCCTGACGGTATGCACTGCTGATTGTGTGTTTTGCCAGGTTTGAATCGTGTGGCCGTTTCTTATCAGGCGAATCTGGGCGCGACGGGGCAGGTGGATCTGCAGGGTAGCTCCCAATCCAAGTTCCAATTCTGCGCCTATCTGAACCTCTCGACGCTCTCCATGAGCAGAAAACCGGAAACCATTCGTTTGCCCGGGGAGATCATAACCCACAAAACACGATCCTCTTCGCAGCGCGCTAAAAATGCTGTCTCGATCCGAAGAGGCATCGCCAGAGAGCGGTTCGTCCAGCAGGACGTGGGTGTTGACCGTCCTGAATAGGTATTCATATGGAAAAATGACACGATTCAGGGGACCCATCGACACGGGTGTGGCGTGTGCGTCAGACCCACCTATGGCGTGAACGCGTTTTCCATCGGATAGCAGGCGATCCCACCGCTCGAGCACTTCGGGGAAGGGTCCTTCAGCGATCAGGTTTGGATTGTACGCTAGAAAAATCGCGCGTGGTTTGGATGACAATTTCGACTTAAACTCGCTCATGTAATTCCAGAGCTCGATACCGCTATAGCCCTCCACGCTCCAGTCCTCCCACGAGAGATCATCTTCATTGAATGCCGGAGCGGAGGGGTCGCTCGGGTGAGCCAGGAATGCCAGCCCGTTGTGTTGATTAACCGTATCGAGCAGCTCCTGCGTGTCGTGTGCGAATCCTGCTAATTCGGTCCCGGTCTCATAGACGAGCAAGTGGTTCTTCTGCGGCTGTCGATCCTGGTCGTGGATCTCCTCACCAGTCAGCAGCAGGACCCGCTCTCGACCGATGTACCGATAGCCATCCATGCCATCGACCCACACGTTGTGATCGGTGACGACCACAAAATCGAGGCCAGCGTCGATTGCCGCACGGGCGATATCGCTGTGAGTGCCTTCCCCGTCAGAGTAGCGCGTGTGGCAGTGCATGTTACCGACAACTTCAATGGGCAATGCAGACTCCCTGTTTTGGATAATTCGTGGTGAGGTTCATCCCGCGAGCGGGTCTTGCTCGGATTCACGGTTCCGGCCAGCATCGCTGGGCGTGATGAGCTGCGTGCCGACCTGTGCACATACGCCGATCAATTGCTGGCGTTGGACAGCGCTAAGTGGAGCCAGATGCGTGACCAGATAGCGTATGCGTTCTTCAAGCAGGTCCACAAGCAGCTGCTCCCAGACTTCACCGGCGGGATGATCATCGATCAACAAGGTGAGCTTCTGGGGATCATATGGTCCGATAATATCTTCTAGCTCACGTCGGAAGTCGTTGTCGTAATGGAGCCATCGAAAAAGCTGACCCTCATCCGCGCTTTCAAGCGGGTGGCGCTTGACGATGTAGACGACGACTTGTTCCGATGAGTTGGATGATGCCATATCCATAAAACTTCAGAGTACTTTAGCACATCGCATCGGCTGATGCCAGATGCGGTCAGATCCCTGACTGTGTTGAAGAACCCTTTGATAGGTATAATCCTGCCAATGTGCTCAATGGGTAAAAACTTATACGGCATAATCATTCTGAGCTTGGTCTCATCACTTCTGGTTGCATGTGGCCGTGGGTCCAATACAGCAGGTTCGAGGTCACAGCAAGTTTCTGAGCCCCGTATTGAAGAGACACAAGCGCCTGCTGATCTGGCCGCCAGGATCCTGACCGGTGCTGATGCGATCCTGCAGGCGATTAACGTTCTCCGGGCGGAGGCTGGCGTGCCCGCACTCATCATTCAACCTGTACTAAACGAGATAGCATCGGCACGCGCAACAGATCTGGCAGTGCGCTCCTATCTGGGACACGAAGACCCTGACACAGGTGAAGTCGAGGTTAAAACGACTCTGGCGGACATTGGTTATTCCGGTCCGGCTGCGGAGTTGCTCCTCGCATCTCAAGATCTGCTGGACGACGTGCCGGCATCCGTGACCGAAGCATGGTTTAACGATCCGATGCACAAAGCTCTTCTGCTTGAACCTTCATTTCGTTACTGCGGCATAGGCATGATGGGCGATGGCGATGTTTGGATGATTTCAATGGTGCTGACAGTCGGTCTCCCAGAGGAGGTGACGCCTTGAACAATCGGGAAATGGCGGACACACTTGAAGCGATCGCTCAATTCCTGCAGATTAAAGGTGAGGGTGTCTACCGTGTCATCGCCTATCGGAAAGCGGCAGATGCGCTGCGGGATTTATCCCGGGATGTGAACGAAATCCACGAAGAGGGCAGGCTTCAGGATATCCCCGGTGTTGGCAAGGCGATCGCTGCAAAAATCGAAGAGATGATTGAGACCGGCCGATTGACCTATTACGAGGAGCTTGCGTCAGAAATCCCTGCTGGCCTTTTAGAGATCCTTGCCATCGATGGGGTAGGACCGAAGAGGGCGGCTCAATTCTGGAATGAGGCTGGCATCGAATCGCTCACCGACCTTGAATCTGCGGCACGTGCGGGCAGACTACGCAGTTTGAGTGGGATGGGGGCAAAGTCTGAGGAAAAGATACTGGCCGGCATCGAAGCCTACAACCGCAGGCAAACGGATCGCTTCCTGCTCGGACAGGCATGGGAAAACGCTCAATCGCTGCTTGAGAAATTGTCCGCTGTGAAAGCGGTTGAACAGGTTGAGGTTGCCGGGAGCCTTCGTCGCTGCCGCGAGACCGTTGGCGATCTGGATATCGTCGTGGGCACAGACAACAGTTCGGAGGTAATTGAAGCGTTTGCAGCATTTTCGGAGGTGGAGAGGGTTTTAGGTCAGGGTGAAACAAAAGTGAGCGTGGAGCTGCATAATGGATTGCGTGTGCAGTTGTGGGCACATCCGAACGAGCATTTTGGCAGTGCGCTGCAGTACGCTACCGGTTCTCAGGCGCACAACGTGCGTTTGCGTGAACACGCGCTCCGGGAGGGCCTCTCGTTATCCGAACACGGCATTAAAGATGCTGGGGACGAGCTGATCGATTGCCCGAAAGAGGAAGATGTCTACGAAAGACTCGGAATGCCATGGATTGCGCCTGAGATGCGCGAGGATCGCGGTGAGATCGAGGCTGCACTGTCGGGTGAACTTCCAGATCTAATCGAGGTCGGTCATTTGCGTGGTGAACTTCATGCACATTCCACCTGGAGTGACGGTAAAGCGAGTATCCTTGAAATGGCCCGGGCGGCGAAGTCTCTGGGGATGGAGTACCTGGTCATCTCAGATCATTCTCAGAGCCTTGGGGTTGCGGGTGGGCTATCGTTTGATGACTTAAAACGTCAGCGGGAAGAGATCGACGTAGTCCAGGCGGAGATCGGCAGCGAACTCAAGTTGCTGCAAGGCTCGGAAGTGGAGATCCTGGCGGATGCCACCCTTGATTATGATGATACGGTGTTGGCTTCCCTGGACATCGTTATCGCCTCTCTGCACACGGCATTGCAGCAAGATCGCCAAACCGCAACGCAGCGAATCCTGAACGCGATAGAGAATCCACACGTGCGAATTATCGGTCACCTAACCGGACGATTGATTGGTCGACGCGATCCGGCGGATCTCGATCTTGACCGAATTTTTCAGGCGGCAGTCGACCACGGTGTTGTTCTGGAGATCAATGCGCATCCTGATCGACTCGATCTCAAGGATATCCACGCAAAACGAGCGCTTGCTCTGGGCTGTATGTTGGCGATTAATACGGATGCACACCATCCTTCACATTTCGAGATGAGGCGGTTCGGAGTCGGCACGGCACGCAGGGCATGGGCCGGACCGAAGCAGGTTCTCAATACGCTGTCGCAGGCAGAACTGCTGGATTGGCTTTCCCATTAATGTTTGTGAAAGCTTCCGCAACCTCTTGTGCGCCCTGGGGTTTTACCTATTGGAACGTCTTTGCACCCAATGATCCCAGGAGGGGAGAGTATGCCCGATTTTGCACTCATCACAGACAGCACGGCTTATATTCCTCAGGAACTTATCGATAAATATGACATTCAAGTAGCGCCTCAAGTGCTGATCTGGGGAGAGACCTCTTACCTTGATGGGGTCGACATTCAGCCTGATCAGTTCTACAAGAAGCTCCAGGAGAGCGATGTCCATCCGACCACATCTCAGGCAACGGTGGCTTCCTTCCACAATATTTTCGAACCCCTGGTCGAAAAGAATATCCCCATATTGACGATCGTGCTTTCCGAGAAGCTATCGGGGACGCTTCAATCCGCGGAGCAGGCTAAGGCGATGTTTCCCGACGCCGCGATCAAACTTATCGACTCCCGCACAACGGCGATGGCGATGGGTTTTCAAGTGCTTGCTGCTGCACGGGCGCGTGAGAACGGCGCCTCGTTTGAGGAGGCAAGCCAGATTGCCAGGGATGCGCAGGATCGCACAGGTGTTTTCTTCGTCGTCGACACATTGGAATACCTGCACCGCGGTGGTCGAATCGGGGGCGCTTCCAAACTATTTGGGACCGCTTTGAATATCAAGCCACTGCTGCATATCAACGATGGGCGCGTAGAATCATTCGAAAAGATCCGGACGAAATCTAAAGCGATCGACCACATGCTGAACGTGGTCGCTGAAAAGGTCGAGGGTGAGGAACTGGTCCGCATTGCGGCGCTGCACGTCGCCGCAGAGGATGAAGCCTCCGAGGTCCTTAAAATGGCCGAGGAGCGGCTCAATCCAGACGAATCCATGCTCGCCGTCGTGAGCCCGGTTGTAGGCAACCATGCCGGACCGGGTACGGTCGGTATCGTCTACGCCACCATCTGATCTCGCATTCGTTCTTTACTTATTTGGATTGAGGATCTCCAGCGGGGTGGGCTGTGGGATCTTCCTTCTTTCCGTTGAATCTGCAATCGATGTATACGATTTATTCAGAGAAAAGCGGTCAACAATTGTCAGAATAGATCGGATAGTGGTAAAATCCACAATGTCGGCTTAAGAGCGTCGACGAATCAAAGGAAAAATACGTACGGGGGGGACGACAAGCGGGACGTGTTCCCGTAAGCCCCTGGCACATCACTCCAGATGTGAAACGATTTTGATCCACTCCTTAGAACCCTGGAGGGGTTAATCCTGTGAAAGAGCGCACAATTTTTATAATTGTTCTCCTGGCACTGGTGCTTATTGCAGTGGGCTATCTCGTTGCGACGAGCGCGGATCTCAGCTGGCTTCTCCCGGCACAGGCGTCTGAACGTTCAGTGGTGGTTGACCAGCTGTTTCGCTTTATGATGGGCATCGCGGTGGTGGTCTTCCTTCTCGTTGAAGGTGCATTGATTTACGCCGTGCTGCGTTTTCGACAGAAGCCAGGTGACGATAGCGATGCCGCGCCGATCCACGGAAATAACGCCCTCGAAATTGTCTGGACGCTCATCCCGGCTGTGATCGTGGCTGTGATCGGCGTTTATTCCTATGGTGTGCTTACAGATGTAGAGCGCGTTCCCGAAGATCCGCTTGTTGTGCGTGTGATAGCCCAGCAGTTTTCATGGCGCTTTGAATATCCCGAAAGTGACGTGACATCCACCGTCCTGCACCTGCCTGTCGATCGACCCGTACAATTCCAGATTGAATCTCGTGACGTGATCCATTCTTTCTGGGTGCCTGAATTCCGTGTGAAGCGCGACGCCACGCCGGGGCAGATCGACGAACTGGTGATCACACCCTCTCAGATTGGCCGCTATCCAATCCGGTGTGCCGAGTTGTGCGGTCCAGGACACGCAGCGATGGTTTCCGAAGTTGTCGTTGAATCGAAAGATGATTTTCAGGCTTGGCTTGATGCCGGTGGAGTGGAACCGTTGGCTCGAGGGGAGGGTGTGCCGGCGGGAGATA
>CBFDDM010000009.1:0-48119 GCA_965603565.1 uncultured Anaerolineales bacterium
TTGTCGTGGGAGACCGTGAGGTTGAGGCCGAGGCTGTGTCCGTTCGCCTGCGTTCTGAAGATGATCTGGGCTCGATGTCCGTGGCAGGTCTTCTGGAGCGCATGCGCTCCGAAATAAAGGCGCGGGCATGACTGCATAGGTGGTCAGGCGAGGTCTGATCGGCTAGTAGTAGGGCTTACATAGTCGAATCTGAGCTGTGATAAGATCAGTTTCTCGATGACAGGACGCAGCGCTGTCGATATAATCTTTATCACGCTGTTGAGTGAATGGAGCATCGAATAACTATATGTTGAAGGTTTCGCAATGGTGGGGTTTGCTGGTCGGAGTGGCGCTGGTCGTGCTCAGCAGCTCATCCGCGGCTGCCGCCGATCAGATGGGATCGACCGGTATCTCAACAAACGGAGATGTGAACTGCCCCGTCAGGATGCAGCTGCGCTTCCCTGAGCGCTGCAACTCGGATGGGCGCTCAGCAGTTACCGAGCTTGCCCGGCACGGTGAGTTTCAGAGCCGGCCGTTCCCGCTCGGTCCAAGCGATCCATCCCTGGGCACGCTGCCGTTCTTTTATCTACAGTCACGGCGCGACGGTGGCACGCCGTTGTACACCTCCCTCGAAGATGCGATCAATGGTGAGAATGCCTATCGCGTCGTCGAAGAGGGTTTTGTATTCTTTTCATGGATTCAACGCTTTGAGCAGGATGGCGAGGTTGCTTACATGATCGTTCCGGGGGTTTACATCCGTAGTGACAGTCTATCGCGTCTCACGCCGCCGTCCTACCGCGGGGTCAAGCTGACAAAAACCCCCCCACAAGAGTTTGCGTGGGTTCTGGTACAGACCGAAACGCGCCGAGCACCTGGCATCGATGCCCCCACTACGGGTCGCACGTTTTACCGGTTCGAAATGGTCTGGATTTATGAGACGCAGAACATTGGTGGTCTGGATTGGTACCGCATCGGGCCTGAAGATTGGATCGAGCAGCGCCGCATCGCGAAGGTCTCGCCCGACACAACGCGACCAGAGGAAGTCGAGGCTAACCGTTGGATCTCGATCAACCTGTATGAGCAGACGCTGGCCGTCTATGAAAACGGCGAGATGGTCTATGCCACGCTCGTATCGAGCGGTCTGGACGGCTGGTGGACCCAACCGGGCACGTTCCAGGTCTACGAAAAACTCGAAGCGGATCCGATGCAGGGTGCCTTCGCCGCAGACCGCTCAGATTTCTATTATCTTGAGGATGTCCCCTGGATCCTGTACTTTGACCAATCGCGGGCGCTTCATGGTGCCTACTGGCACAATGGCTATGGCTACCCGCGTTCGCATGGCTGTGTGAACCTCTCCCCTGCGGATGCGCAGTGGCTCTACGATTGGGCCGAGGTAGGCACCTATGTGCACGTCTTTGACCCCTCCGGCCGGACACCCACCGATGCCGAACTGTATGGAGAGGGTGGGGCTTAAACCAGGGTCTGCACCATCCTTGATCCCCGATCACGCAATGTAGCCACGGGCTACACCCCGTGCATTGACGGAGCGAAGGTTCACCGGTTCCTGAGCTCGGTTTAGCCTGACGGGTGATCCCAGCACTGACTGAAGTCTGCGGATGCAATTTCGGGCGGACACATCGGTCTGCCCATGCCCGAGCCATGAATTTCCCCTACGGGTTTTGGATAAACATTATCAGCCAGTCGCCCTTACGAACGAGGAATGGCCTGTCGCTGGAAACCCGGGCGACCAGATGCCAAGGTGACTGGATGACCAACTGCCAAATCCCTCATCCCCCAATCCAGGAGTCCTTAAAAACGTTTCTTTCAGTAGGATTTGGGGTTATAGATAGCGAAACCCCCATCGGTTGTGGTACCAAAGTACCCTGTCGTGGGTCGCGATGCAGAACCTACAATGAGGAATATTCCTGACATTTGTCGCCTGTATTTATATCCCAGGAGATACCGCGCATATGTATACAGACAATGAGTTGTTGTTTCCATCGCATGTGATCAACAAAATTCGTTTCGCACGCGGAGAGCAATGGCGTGCATTAGTGGAGCGGGTAGCGGCGCTGCCTGAAACTCATGAGGATCGGTTGGCGTTCTCATTGATGATGATCAAGCTCGATGGATGCCTCACCTGTGAGACAGATTCCTACCGGGCGATGCGCGGCTGCAAAGCCTGTGCTTTGCAGACCTTGCGGCGCTACAAGGGATCGGATGAAGATTTGATGCGTGTCTACCGCAAAGCTCAGGAGGAGATCGCGCGCTACCTCATCGTTCATGGGGAAACGATCCCGATCGAAGCGGAGGTTCTGTCGGCGCGCGCTGCGTAGCCTCACCGACGCATTAAACGCTGGCAACCGCCTGGATGGCGGTTGCTTTTTTTTTCGAAACGATCCCTCTCAATATGGTAAACTCAACCCGTTCCAGGCTCGTCGCAAATTGATGGCATTTGAACCGCAGGAAGGAAGGCTGCTATCCTCACCCCTGTAGAGCAAATCGGTTTCCTGGTGTTTGTCCTTGTTTCATTAAGCCTCTCCGCACTGGCAGTCCGACGCATTGTGCGCACGATCGGTCGTGGTCAGGGTCGGCCTGAGTGGGGGCTTCTACCGCAACGCTTTCTTGAAGTGGTTTTCAAGGTGGGCACATTCGCACCGGTTTTCCGCGACCGACCTCTCGTAAGCTTCTTCCATGGCCTCGTTGGCTGGGGATTCATCTACTATCTGCTCGTAAACCTGAACGATGTGCTCGCCGGTTATATCGATGGTTTTGTCTTCCTTGGAAAGGGCATTCTCGGGAATATTTATCGGCTCGGCGCTGACCTGCTCACCGTCGCTATCCTGGTCGGCATGCTCTACCTGCTCGCCCGCCGCTTTCTGTCGCCTTCGCCTGAACTGTCCACCCGCACATCCACGACGCTGGACGAAAAAGCGCGCGAAGGCATCCCCCGCGATTCGGTCATCGTTGGTGTCTTTATCCTGATCCATGTTGGCGCCCGCTTACTGGGTGAGAGTTTTCACCTGGGCCTGGAAGGTGTCGACGTGTGGCAGCCGGCCGCTTCGCTGATCGCCTCCGCTTGGGGAGGCTGGGAAGATCAACCGCTCACCATCGCGCGCCACCTCACGTGGTGGCTATCCGTCGGCAGTATCGTCGCTTTCTTGCCCTATTTCTTGTATTCAAAACACCTCCATCTCTTCATGGCGCCGCTGAACTTTCTGCTGCAGCCAGAACGGCGCTCGATGGGCGCTCTGCCTCCGCTCGACTTCGAGGATCAGAGCATCGATCAATTTGGTGCAGAACGCATGGAGCATCTGTCCTGGACGGCGTTGATGGATGCCTACGCTTGCATCATGTGCAACCGCTGCCAGGATGCCTGCCCGGCATATGAGACTGGCAAAGTGCTCTCGCCCGCCGCGCTCGAAATCAATAAACGCTATTTCCTGAATAGGGAGGGGTCACGTTTCGCAGCCGGCGAAGATGTCGGCGAGGCACTTACCCAGTTTGCAATCTCGAAAGAAGCGGTCTGGGGCTGCACTGCCTGTGGGGCATGTGTCGAGGTGTGTCCGGTCGCCAACGAACCGATGTTGGATATCCTCGAGATACGCCGCCATCTTGTCCTTATGGAAAATGATTTCCCTGAGCAGCTGCAAACGGCCTTCCGCGGAATGGAGCGCACCGCCAATATCTGGTCGGTCCCGCCCGAAAAGCGCATGGATTGGGCTTCCGGCTTGGAGGTCCCCACCGTGGCTGAAAACCCCACCCCGGATTACCTGTGGTGGGTGGGCTGTGCGCCTTCCACCGATCCGCGTGCACAGCAGAGCGCGCGGGCTTTTGCCACGCTGTTGAATGAAGCCGGCGTCAACTTTGCCGTGCTGGGGTCGCAGGAGCGTTGTACCGGTGATGCCGCCCGGCGTTCGGGAAATGAGTACCTGTTTTTTGAATTGGCCACAGGCAACGTGGATACCTTGAACCAGGTAGCGGCCCCGAAGATCGTCACGACCTGCCCGCACTGTCTGCACACGCTCAAGAACGAGTATCCTGATTTCGGCGGCGAGTACGACGTGGTGCACCACACCGAACTCATCGAGATTTTGATCGATGAAGGCAAATTGGAGGTCGAGGGTGGCGCCGGTAGCCTGACCTTTCACGACCCGTGCTACTTGGGCCGGCAGAATGATGTGGTCGAGGCGCCGCGCAGCAGCCTGCAGCGGTCCGGTTTCCAGCTTACCGAGATGCCGAGAAACCGCCGCGACTCGTTCTGCTGTGGAGCCGGAGGCGCCCAGATGTGGAAGGAAGAGGAGCAAGGTGAACTGCGTGTAAGCGCGGCGCGTATAAACGAGGCGATTGCTACCGGCGAGAAGACGTTGGCGGTGGGTTGCCCGTTTTGCATGATCATGCTTGAGGACGCTGCAGGTGCAGGACAAAGCCAAATCGAGATCCGCGACGTCGCCGAACTTATCGCAGGACGCCTTGAGAGCTCTGGAGCCAGGAAAGACCTGGATCAGGAGGAGGACGGTTAGGGGAGCGATCCATGCACCGAGCCTGAGGTCTACATTGAGATTTCGGACTGGTTCGGTTATGATTACCCCGGCGGTCATTTCAGGACTGCCTCGCCAAAAGGGTAACCGGATTGATGTTCGATCGGAAGCTTGTACTTCGCATTCGTAAGTTACGCTCATTTGATCCATGTCCCTCTTGACGCGGCTGCGCAAGAGGGTTTTTTTAATTCCGACTGTTACCTGCTGGCCAGAACCCCGACTGGAGAGCTGCTGAGGAGGAAGTATCGATGACATTGAGCGAAGCAGACCTGCGCGAGATGTACTGGACGATGCTGCTCGCCCGCAGGATGGACGAGCGTGCGTGGATCCTGCATCGGCAGGGCAAAATCGCTTTTCATATTTCAGGGATCGGACATGAAGCCGCGCAGGTAGGGGCTGCGTTTGCGCTTGAGCGTGGCAAGGATTGGTTCGTCCCCTATTATCGCGACCTGGCATTGATGGTCGCGCTGGGCTTTTCGCCCAGAGATTTCATGCTGGGCTTGATGGGAAAGAAAGGTGAACCGACCTCCGGAGCGAAGCAAATGCCCAGTCATTGGAGCCTGAGAGAAGCAAATGTTGTCAGTCATTCATCTCCGGTCGCAACCCAGACACCGCACGCCGCCGGGATCGGACTGGGCATCAAATTCTCCGGTAGCGATGAAGTTGTCATCACCAGCATTGGTGAGGGCTCTACATCGCAGGGCGAATGGTATGAGGGTGTCAATTGGGCTGCTGTTCACAAGCTGCCGGTTATATTCTTCGTCGAGAACAATATCTACGCTATATCGGTGCCCCAGAACCTGCAGATGGCGACTGAGAATGTCGCCCAGAAGGCGGATGGACTGGGGTTGCCAGGCTATAGCATCGACGGGCTGGACGCACGTGTTGTTTATGACACGATCGCACAAGCCGCAGAAAGGGCGCGCGCCGGCGAAGGGCCAACTCTGGTTGAAGTGCTTGTCAGCCGGATGACCCCGCATTCATCCGATGACGACGATCGGGCATATCGCACGCGCGAAGAGGTTGAGCGGATGAAAGCTGAAGATCCTCTGCCGGGATTTGCAGATCAGTTGAAGTCCGAAGGGGTGCTCAGTGACGAAGAGATAGAGGAGATGGAGGCCAGGGCTAAGGAGCAGATCAAGGAAGCCGTCGAATATGCTGAAGCGGCTGATTATCCGGACATCTCTGAAGCGCGACATCCTGTGTACGCGGAGGAGGTGAGCAATGCCTGAAATCACGCTCATCGAGGGACTGCGCCAGGGGATGGATGAAGAATTGGCGCGCGACGAGAGCGTTTTCATCGTTGGTGAAGATGTAGGTGCGCGCGGCGGTGTCTTCCGTGCCACACAGGGGCTGCATGAGAAGTACGGTGATATGCGTGTGATGGATTCGCCTCTGGCGGAGCTGTCGATTGTGGGCGTCGGTATCGGTGCAGCGCTTTACGGCATGCATCCGATTTGCGAAATCCAATTTGCTGATTTCATCCACCCCGCATTTAACCAGATCGTGAACGAAGCGGCCAAGATGTGCTACCGTTCGAACGGTGAATGGACGGTTCCGATGGTGATCAGGGCGCCCTATGGAGGCGGCATCGGCGGTGGACTTTATCACTCCCAGTCGATCGAAGCCTTCTTCGCACATGTCCCGGGCTTAAAGGTTGTGGTCCCCTCCACGCCGTACGATGCAAAGGGCTTGCTCAAATCCGCTGTTCGGGATCCTAACCCTGTGCTGTATCTTGAACCCAAGAAGGGTTACCGGCTGATCAAGGGAGAGGTGCCCGACGATGAAGAGGTCCTTGTCCCCATCGGCGAAGCCAAAGTGACCCGTCGAGGAAGCGATTTGACCGTGCTGGCTTACGGCATGATGCATCATTACACACTTCAAGCGGCGGAAGCAGTGGCTGAGGAGGGTATCGATGTGGAGGTTGTAGATCTGCGAACGCTGCTCCCACTAGACAAGCAGGCGCTCCTGGCCTCTGTCCAGAAGACGAGCAAGGTGCTGATTGTCCATGAGGACAACCTCACCGGCGGATTCGGAGCCGAGTTATCCGCCCTGATCGCAGATGAGGCCTTTGTCCATCTGGATGCACCGGTAAAACGTCTGGCAGGACCGGACGTTCCGGCGGTGCCATTCAGCCATCCGCTACAGGATTGGTTCATGCCGGATGCAGCCAAGATCGCGGAAGCGATCCGTGATCTGGCGGCGTTTTAGCGTTACGCGTTTATACGGAAGGCAATAGACATCATGGCGACTGAAGTAATCATGCCCCAGTTAGGCGAGTCCGTCGTTGAAGGCACCGTGACCAAGTGGCTCGTAAGCGAAGGCGACGAGATCGAGGAGTTCGATGCGCTGCTCGAGGTAAACACCGATAAGGTCGACACCGAAGTGCCCGCACCAACGAGCGGAGTGCTGCTCAAAATTTACGTGCCGGAGGGTGAAACGGTTCAGGCAGGAACGCTTCTGGCTGCCCTCGGTGAACGGGGTGAAACACCGCCGGAAGCTCCAGAACCCACGCCGGCTGCAGCAGAAGAAAAAGAGGTCGAGAAGATCGAGCCACCGGCAGAAACGCAACCCCAGCAGTCGGTCAGCGCAGGCAGGTCAGACGATCTGGGCTTCATATCGCCGGTGGTGGCACGCATCGCCGCAGAGCATGATCTTGACCTCCGAAAGGTTTCAGGCAGTGGTCGCGGCGGCAGGATCACAAAGAAAGATGTCTTGGCGTTTATTGAATCGGGTGAAACGGCAGCCAAACCGGCTGCAGCGCCCTGGGAATCGCCCGCCTCCGGAGAACTTTTCAGACCGACGGAAGAAGTATTCAAGTCAGCAGCAAAAGCGTCGACCTCAGCGAAGCCGGGCGAAGTGATCCCGCACACTCCTGTAAGGAAATCGATCGCACAGCACATGGTTCGCTCCAAAGAAACCAGTCCGCATGTGACCACGGTCATGGAGACGGACTTGAGCCGTGTGGTGAAGCACCGCGAGACCAACAAGGCGTTGTTTGAGCGCGATGGCGTCAAGCTGACCTTCACGGCCTACTTCGCGGCCGCGACCGTGCGCGCTTTGAGAGAGGTTCCGCTTGTCAATTCTTCGTGGGGTGACGATGGTGTGCACTTGCACCCACATGTCAATCTGGGCATTGCGGTATCGCTCGGTGAGGATGGACTTATCGTTCCGGTGATTAAAGGCGCGGAGCAGTTGTCGCTGCTCGCGCTGGCACGATCGGTCAACGATCTGGCCAGACGCGCCCGCGATCGAGAGCTTGAGCAGGAGGAAGTCCAGGGTGGTACGTTCACGATCACCAACCACGGGGTCGCCGGCTCGCTCTTCGCCACGCCGATCATCAACCAGCCGCAGGCAGCCATTCTGGGTGTGGGCGCGATCGAGAAGCGTGTCGTGGCGGTGGAGATGGAAGCGCCGTCGGGCGATATCGAAGATGTATTCGCCATCCGTCCTATGCTGTACCTTTCGCTGACCTTCGATCACCGCATTTTGGATGGGGCGGTGGCGGACCACTTCCTGGGCAAGATTGTGAACTTGCTCGAAACCTGGTCCTGAGACTTGTTGCACATTTGACATCCTCGAGTGCGATAGAATAAAGAGACACGGATCAGGAGGATTCCTTCATGGCAGATTACGACGTCATCGTTGTTGGCGCAGGTCCCGGAGGCTATGTTGCTGCCATCAGGGCTGCCCAATTGGGGAAGAAGACCGCAATCATTGAACGCGAATTTCTTGGCGGCATATGCCTTAATGTCGGCTGTATCCCCTCGAAGGCTTTGTTGAAAAACGCCGAAATTGCCCATACCCTCCGCGAGCGCGGTGATGAGTTTGGCTTCAAAGTGGATGGCCTGAAATTGGACTATTCGGCTGCTGTGAAGCGCAGTCGTGAGGCCTCGGACCGGCTCACGAAGGGTGTGGGCTTCTTGATGAAGAAAAACGACATCGATGTGCATATGGGCGAAGCACGGTTCAAAGGCTCGAAAGAACTCGAGATATCAACGGAAGAAGGCGAAAAGAAGACCATCACCGCCGATGACATCATCATAGCCACGGGTGCCTCGGCGATGATGATCCCCGGTGTGGAGGCTGACGGCGAACGGGTGCTCACCTACTGGGAGGCGATTCTTCAGGAGAGTCTTCCAAAGTCGGTTGTGATCATAGGGGCTGGCGCGATCGGTTTGGAGTTTGCCACGATCTGGAACTCATACGGGGTCGAGGTCACGATCGTCGAGATGCTGCCCAGATTAGCACCATTGGAGGACGAGGAGGTCAGCAAGGAGATCTCACGCGCCTTCAAGAAAAAGGGCATCAATATCAAGGTGGGGACCAAGGTCGAGGACATCGAGGTGCTTAAGACCAAGGTCAAGGTGAAAGTCTCAAGCGAGAAAGATGGCGAAGAGACGTTGGATGCTGAACAGGCGCTGGTCGCCATTGGCTTCTATCCGAATACAGAGGGTATCGGTCTGGAGGACGCGGGCGTTGAGTTGGACGAACGCGGCTTCGTCAAGATCGATGAGCGCATGGCAACGAATGTAGATGGACTGTGGTCGATTGGAGACGTCACCGGCAAATTGATGCTTGCCCACGTCGCCTCGGCAATGGGCATCATCTGCGCCGAGAACATTGCCGGCGTTGAGACGATCACGCTCGATTACCGCATGATGCCGCGTGGCACGTTTTCGCAGCCCCAGATCGCCTCCTTTGGCCTGACCGCAGACGAAGCCAAGGAAGAAGGCTACGAAGTGAAGGAAGGCCGCTTCCCGTTCCAGGCGAACGGCAAGGCGCTCGGTATGGGCGAGACCGCCGGCTGGGTAAAGCTGATCACGGATGCGCAGTACGGTGAAATCCTGGGTGCGCACCTGGTCGGGCCAGAGGTCACCGAATTGCTCCCTGAGCTGACGATTTCGCAGATGATGGAACTTACACCGGCTGAGATCGCGCGCAATGTGCACATTCACCCGACATTGAGCGAAGCCTTGATGGAGGCCGCACACGGCGCCGAAGGGCATACGATCCATATCTAGCCTTAATAATCTCGTAGGGTCGGGGCTACCCTGCCCCTACGAGAAATAATACCTGTGCTGGGCAAAAACCCCGTTCGGAAGAGGTAAACCTAAAACGTCGTCAAGTGTCCCTCGACTAACTTTAAGTCGAGGGGCGCACGGCGTTGTGCCCTACGC
This sequence comes from uncultured Anaerolineales bacterium, assembly GCA_965603565.1. GTDB lineage: Bacteria > Chloroflexota > Anaerolineae > Anaerolineales > E44-bin32 > E44-bin32. Next base: position 9,701 of record CBFDDM010000009.1, read on the forward strand.
AGCTATTGTGATCGCGGGGAGCAAATGCGACGAAGCGATCTCCGTCGTGGAACGCGAAGATTGCCACGACACCTCCGGTGCCTCGCAATGACACTCAGGTACCGGGGGGACCTGGTTCCCTGGCGATTCCCCCCCCTGATTCCGAATTAATCAACCTATCCGGAAATGTCGTCACGGGCTTCAGTCCATGCATCGGTGCAACCATCATGCGGGCGTTCAAAAGGTTGGTCCGCTCCAACGGTTAATCCCTGCGGAGGCTAAAGCCTGCTTCTACAATCCTCGGGCGAGCGCCGCTCGCCCCTAGGCCTGCGGTGGGTTGTGCCTGGATGCCGGAGAGCCCTAATTTCTAAATCACTGATCACTAATTCCTTGCCCCAACCTCCACATATTTGATCTTCTTCAAACGGGACAAGTGCACGAAGAAGTGCTTAAACGTATACTGATATTGAGTGTCGTCAAAAAGGAGGCGGTCGATGCGAGAGCGTGCCGAGGTGATGAAGGTCAAAGAACGTCATAAGGAAGAACTGCTCACTAAATCGAACGTGGTGGGTGTCGGCACCGGCTACAAGTCGGCGAATGGTCGCCGAGGGGATCTGTGTGTCGTGGCGTTGGTCAGTCAGAAGCTGCCCCGTGCGGGGCTGGATGAAGAGGATATTGTGCCACGAGAGATCGAGGGCGTCTCGACCGACGTGATCCAGGTCGGCCAGATCCGGGCGCATCCCTCCCGCACGGATCGCTGGCGACCGGCTCTCGGTGGCGTCAGCATCGGTCATGTCGATGTAACCGCTGGCACGCTGGGTATCATCGTTCGCGATCGTGCCAGTGGTCGCAGGTTGATCCTCTCCAACAACCATGTCTTGGCGAACAGCAATCAGGCGGATATCGGTGACTCGATCCTTCAGCCTGGTCGCGCCGACGGTGGCACGCTGGGCGAAGATGTGTTTGCCACATTATTGCGGGTCTGTCCCATCGCCTTTACAAGCGGGCCATCGACCTGCCAGTGGGCTTCATTCTACGCAGAGTTTGGCAACTTGATTGCACGGCTGTTCGGGTCGAAACACCGTGTTAAAGCCTCGTGGAGTGATCCGCAGGCAGTCAATATCGTGGATGCAGCGGTCGCTCAACCACTTCACGACCAGGATGTGCTCGACGAAATCTATGAGATAGGAGCGATCAAAGGCACGATCCCGGCTGAACTGGGTATGAATGTGCGCAAATCAGGCCGCACGACCGGTCTGACGACGGGACAGATTATTGTGCTGGATGCAACCGTAAAAGTGCAATACGGCGCAAGGACAGCGCAATTCGAGGATCAGATCGTCTCAACTGCAATGTCGCAGCCGGGCGATTCAGGATCGCTGCTTGTTGCCGGAGAAGCGCTGCTGGCTGTGGGCTTGTTGTTTGCTGGCTCCGATCAGGCGACGATCTACAATCCAATCGGATCCGTCCTGGACTGCCTGGATGTGGAACTGTGATGAACACCGAGATGGAGCGAGACTCGCACTCGCAATTTCAACGCGCCGCTGCCGTGAAGGATCGCCACGAGGAGTTCCTACTCTCCAAGGCCAACGTCGTCGGGGTCGGGGTCGGAATCCGTGAGCAGGGAGGTATTTACACTGGTGAGATCGCCCTGATTGTGATGGTCCGCAAAAAGCTGCCCGGTGCGCAGCTATCAGGAGAAGATCTGGTGCCGACGGAGATCGAGGGCGTTCCGGTGGATGTCCAGGAGGTTGGCGCCATCGACGCTCAATGAGCCGCTATGCGGCTCATATCTTTTCAATGACCCAGAGATGAGATAACCCGAGAAAACGAAGCGGGGAAGCTTCCAGCCCCTGCAGGATCGTGCGCAGCATTCGTCCCAATCGCGGCCGGCGAGCGATGATGTTGTCATAGGCTCCAAAAATGATCTTGCGTTCGATCAGCTTGATAGGAAGACCATCAATCAGACGTGAGAGGTCCTGTACTGTATACACCCGCACATGGGGGGCCAGCTGGTTGCGCACGCCGCGTGGCAGATAATTGATGAGTGGCACATTTCCAAAGCGGTAGCGTCCACGCCAGTAGATACCGTGGGTCTCAAAAGGATAGCCCCGATTTGGGACGAAGAGTACGAGGCGCCCACCAGCCCTTCCGGTTGCTGGATCTGGAGAGCCCAGCACCCGCACGATCTCCTCCACAGCGCGCCGATCATCTTCTACATGTTCGAGAACCTCGTGCGAGAGAACCAGGTCAAATGATTCGGATGCGAAAGGAAGCGATTCGCCGGCAGCGCGCACGACATGATCGGCGCGGTCGGCTGCTTGAAGCGCAAAGTCGCGGTCGTATTCAAGTCCTATCGCTTGTGCAGCAGCGCTCTTTAATTTATCAAGATATTGACCGACGCCACAGCCATTGTCCAGCACCCGCCCTTTGAGGCGAGCACCGGCTGCGGAGCGAATCATCTTCAGTCGCCGTTGCTGGCCTGCGCGCCAGATATGTGAAGGTTCACCGCGCCGGGCAGCGCGATCCGGATCACTCATTCGTACTCTCGCCGTTTGACATCAAATCAGGATTGTGTATTTTTGCAAACGCTAAACCCAGAGCAGCCGTTGCCCCCATCTGTTGGAATTTGCCCTGCTGGTAAAGTTTATACACCTCTTCGACGGGAAGCCAGAAGACCTCTTGTTCTTCCAGATCGCCCGATTCGGGTTCCTGGACCTGATGGCAGCCGGTGGCGAGGTAAAAATGTGCTCTGCCGCCACCGTAGTTGCCGTGCAGAACGACCTGGCCGAGCTGGATCCAATCCTTCGCCTGACAGCCGGTTTCCTCCAGCAGTTCACGCTGGGCGGTTTTGAGCGGATCCTCATCTTCGAGCACTCCAGCTGGCGGCTGGAGATCGATGTCGTCCACGCCGCGCTTGTATGATCGGATCAGTCCTAGCTCTCCATCGTCATTTACGGGCACAATCATCGCGTAGCCGGGCGTTTCCAGGTGGATGTAGCCCTCGACGACCTGACCGTCAGGCAGTTCGATGTCATCCTCGTAGACTTTGAGCCAGGGTGTACGATCGAGCAGGAGCGTGCGGTGCAACGTTTTCCAGGCTTTGTGAATGGGCATCGCTTTTCCCGACTGAGAATGCAGTTATGGACCTGTACCGGCTGACAGGGTGTTTATTATAATGCCCTGCAGTTTACACGCAGATCTGCATGTGAAGAAACAAAGGACGATGGCAAAACAGGAGAATCTGGTTCCCTCTAAATTTCAGGCCTGGATTCAGGCCAGCCGGCCCAAGACGCTGACCGCAGCGGGCACACCCGTTGTGGTCGGCACTGCCATCGCGCTCGCTAACAACTCTTTCAAACCGCTGCCGGCGTTGGCGGCACTGTATTGTGCGATCGCAATCCAGATCGGGACCAACATCTTCAACGACGTGATGGATTTCGAGCGTGGTACCGATACCTATGAGCGTATGGGCCCGCTGCGCGTGACGCAGGCAGGGTGGCTTCCGCCCGAGCAGGTCCGGCGGGGGGCGATTATCGTATTTGCCTCGGCAGCGGTCGTCGGTCTGTACCTGATTGTTGTCGGTGGCTGGCCAGTGCTGCTGCTGGGTGCCGCCTCGATCCTTGCCGGTTTAGCTTACACGGCGGGCCCATCACCGCTGGCCTACAATGGTTTTGGCGACCTCTTCGTCATGCTTTTCTTCGGCTTTACGGCGGTGGGTGGGACAGTCTATGTGCAGGTGAACAGTTTACCCCCTTCGACCTGGTTTGCGGCCGGGGCCGTGGGCAGTACGATAACGGCATTGCTGGGTGTGAATAACATCCGTGATATTGAAACCGACCGCCGAGCCGGCAGAAAGACGATACCGGTCATGATTGGGCGTGATGGCGCAATCGTTGAGTATGGGATTCTTCTGGCAGCTGCTTTTCTATTGCCGGCGGTGGCAGTGTCGATTGGCCTGGCTCCCACCGGCGTCATGTTTTGTTGGCTGGCGATTCCGATGGCTGTGATCGTTTTCCGAAAGCTTCGAACAACCGAGGGGAAGGCGTTGAACAAAGTCCTCGCTGAGACAGCGAGATTTGTGCTGGTGCACGGCCTACTCCTGGCAGCCGGCTTCGCAACGGCGCTCTTCTAAGATTTATATCCACCCACGCAGGAAGTAGTAAAGCAACCCGAAAAGTTCACGCATTACATTACGGCTCGCGTCGAGCGCGTCGAGACTTGGCAGGAGCGTACTCCCGAAGGAACCCTTCGATTGCGAGTGTTCCAAAGCAGCTGCAGGGACAGGGTCGAAGCCGGCGTGCAGGAACGTCAGGTAGGCGCGGCGCATGTGCGTGGGCGAGGTGACCAGGACAAAGCGTTCGATATCGTGGGCGCTGAATAACGGGCGCAAATTGAGAGCCTGATCGTGTGTGTTCGCTGACCCTGATTCCAACAGGATTCGATCCAGAGGAACGCCCAAATCTACCAGTGTGTCCTGCATCGTCTCGCTTTCGGCGGTGAGCAGCCCGGCGCGCGGGTTATCGCCGCCGGAAACGACGATCCATCTGGCATCCAGGTCTTCGAAAAGACGCAGCCCCTCGATGAGCCTGAGCGCGCTCGATTCGCTCATGACGGAGATCTCGCTCTCCCCCGCCGTGTAGCTGGCTCCACCGCCTCCGAGCACGACGATCGCGTCAAGGTTCTCCTCCCTCTGGTCAGAAAGCCTGGTTCCGAGATCGCCATGCAGCATCCCTTCCAATCCCGAAGCGATAGCCGGGGTTGCCATCAGAGCGTATGTAACGATCAAGACGGTCAGCCAGCGCTTACCCCAACGGAGATGCCTCTCATCCAGATAAAGCAGCACGATCCCGATCAGCGCTCCCAGAAGGAAAAAGGAGAATGATCCCGGGATCAGCCATTGCTTGAACCACTCGGCGAGGATGTCCAATAGCCTAACCTTTCAGTCGTGAAGATAAACCGCCGTCCATGCCCATTCAGCCTGGACTATTTTTGCGCCCAATGAATGGCAATCGTGCCAAACATACGTCTAACATATCCAATGCTGCGAAAACCCTGTTGTTTTAATATTTCGGCCAGCGCTCCAGCGGAAAGGAACGATTCGGTCGAGGAGGGCAGATATTGATACGCTTCGAGATCTCCGGCAAACAGGCGCCCCAGCATCGGGATCACTCGATGCAGGTGAAAGCGGAGCAGCGGCCTCGTCCAGGCAGATTGCGGCGGAGTTGTGTCCAGCGCGCCGAGGCGGCCCAGTGCACGTAGCGCCCGGTGTTGCTCTGAAAGTGTTCGCTCGACGCTGGATACGTTCCGGAGAAGAAACCCCGAGACGATTGCATCGAAGCTCTCGTTTTTGAAAGGCAGGTGCTCGGCGTCGGCGAGCACCCAGTGGATGCCATCCGCTTCCGGACGTTTCCGACCAATGGCGATCATCTCGGGCGTGAAGTCGCAAGCCACGACGCTCAAATCGCGAGACTGTTGCAAGGCTTCGAAAGAAATATCACCAGATCCAGCGCCAAGATCGAGCAGTCGCTCGCCGTCGCTCAATTTGAGCCCCCGAAGAAGCTCACGACGCCAGGATTGGTCCTGTCCCAGGGTCATGAGACGGTTGAGCAGATCGTAGCGACCGGCGATGCGGGCGAACATGTTTCGAACCTGGCGCGCCTTTTCGTTTTGCGGTGAGCTGCTCATTGTTCGCCGCCGAGCGGTATCACGGCGCGCGGGACAAACGGGATCTCCGAATCTGCTGAACCAAGGTAGAGATGAATCTTTTCAACCGTGAATGTGAAACTGGGTGCGGGGGGCAGCTCGACGGAGGCCAGCTCCGCCGGGTCCTCAGATCGGGCAAGCGTGAGGTGAGGGTGCAGATCGGGACCGTGCTCGCCGCCGTAAATCGGAAATTCTGGAAACTCAAGGGAGAGATGCTCGTAGAGCTCGAGCACAGGCGTGGGATCCGAGGGTTCGAGGAAAATGGTGCCCTCAAACCGGCCGTACCGATCAAGCGTCAGGTCGAACGGTGGACAGTCTGCAAGCAGCGTTTTTAGTCTAGGAACGGTCGCTTCAATTTGGTCAGGAGCGACGAAAGGGTAGAGCAAGGTTATGTGTGCCGGGAGTTGGCTGCCGGCAGCCTCGGCGTCATAAGCTTCACGCAGCGGGTAGCTGAAAACCTGCACCTCCCGGGGAGGCAGGATCAAGAGCGCCGTCTCGAGATCAGCCATCGTCATCAGCCCACATACTTCCAGGGTAAGACCACGCGTTCAATCCAATCGACTGCGAAGTAGAGCCCAAGACCCAAGAGGCTCATAGCAATAACGCCCGCGTACATTCTAGGGAAATTAAACAGGGTGCTGCCCTGAAGGTAAATGTAATAGCCAAGTCCGCGCTGCGTGGCGAAGAGCTCTGTAATGTAGAGAACCGCCACCGCCGTTCCGACCGATTGGCGCAGGGCTGTCAGCACGGCAGGCACGCTCGCCGGCAGATAAACAAAGCGGAACAACGCCCGGCGACCTGCCCCCAGACTATATACCGAATCGAGCAGCTCGGAACGCAGTGAAGAGGCTTCATCGCGGACGAGAACCAGGATCTGGAAGAACAGGATCAAAAAGATGATCACAATTTTGGAGAGGTCGCCCACACCAAGGAAGAGCAGGATGATGGGCACAAAGACGACTTTCGGTATCGGAAAGAGCAGGTAGATGACCGGCGAGAAGATGCGATTCAACCTCTCAGACTGTCCCAGCACCAGACCTGCCGGGACGGCAAGTGCGAGCGCGAGCGTTGTCGAGGCGATGACGCGCCATAAACTGGCGAGGAAATGACCGCCCAGCTCTCCGCCGATCTCTTGAATGAAAGCATTCAGAACGGTTGTGGGGGGCGGCAGGATTGGTTGCCGGATGAGCATCGAGGCGATCTGCCAGAGAACAAGCAAAGCGAGGGCCGCAAAGACGACGGCGGAGCGTTTCATGATCTGATCTCTAGTGCGGCCCGCAGCTTCGCGGTCGTATGCTGATAGGCTTCTGAGTTGCGGAAACCCGGATCGCCAGCGGAGGGATTTTCGATGACCCGGGTTGTGTGAATCGGGGGTTCGAGCAACACGAGGATCCTTTGTCCCAGGATCGCAGCCTCCTCAATCGTATGTGTCACGATGACGGTCGTGAGGTCATGTGTGAGCCGTAATCTGAGAATCAGGTCCTGAAGCGACTCGCGTGTGGGAACATCCAGAGAAGCAAAAGGCTCGTCCATCAGCAGCAGGTCCGGCTTGAGGATCAGTGTGCGCGCAATGGCCGTACGCTGTCTCTGCCCGCCGGATAACTGCGAAGGGTATTGGTCTTTGAGTGCGAGAAGCCCCAGTCGATCCAGCCAGACCGGCACGTTCTCCTCGTCAGCTGCGAAGCTTTCGTTACGTGGCGCGTGCCGCCCATCCGGTCCGTAAAACGCACGAACCTTCAAACCCAGACGAGCATTTTCGGCTACGGTGGCCCATGGTAACAAACCATAGTCCTGCAAGATCAAGCCAGTGCGGGGACGGGGTCGTTCCAGGATTTTACCTTCGACAAGCACTGCCCCGGCAGTGGGCTGCAGCAAGCCAGCGAGCAGATAGAGCAGGGTGGTTTTGCCACATCCGGAGGGACCGAGCACGGCCCAGGCTTCGCCGCGCAGCACCTCCCAGTTGAAACCCTCGAACACAGGGGTTCCATCAGGGTATTTGAACTCAAGGTCTCGGATCTCTAGCATGAAATTCGCTCGTCGTTTTCGCTGCTTCTCTGAGCAAGCTCAAAAATGCTCATGGTAAGTATTCATCGGAGACGGATTGATCATAGGTGCTCTCGCCGCTCACAAGCTCTTTTTCCAATGCCCATTGAAAGGCATCCTCGAATTGAGCACGGGACGGCACGCTTGCACCTGGGTAATCGGGCAATGTGTACGATTCGAGCAGCGGGGCTGGCAGCAGGTTTTGCTCCAGCAGGAGTGAGTCCCATCGTTCCTTGTCGGCATTTATCTCCTGCACAGCTTGCTCAATTGCCGTCAGAAACGCCCGGACTGTGTCCGGATTCTGCTCGACGAAGTCTGCATCAAATGTGATCACGCTGTGACCCACGTCTGGATAGGACGAGTCGTCGATGATTAGCCGACCCCCCTGCAGCAGCGCCACCGAGGCGGCAGGGTCAGGAAGATTGGCTGCGTCGAGCTGACCCGAGGAGAGCAGGTTGAGCCGGTCTGGGATTTTGGGCACGGCGACTTTCTCGATCTGCTCGGATGACAGACCGGCTTTTTCGAGTAATCGGTCGGTGGTGTACTCGATCACGGTTCCTTCCGATATGCCGATGGGTACGCCAGCGAGGTCTTCTACGGTCTGAATGCCGCTCGCTCCGGAAGCGACAATGCGGAAGACGGGTGCCTCAGATGTCGCTGCACGCGCAAACCGGACGGCAATGACCTCCGTTTGCTGCTGATTGTAAAAGATGACCGATACGAGCTCATTAATCATGGCATCAGCCTGGCCCGATTGGATCAACTGATCGCGCTCAGGTGCTGAAGCGACCGGGATGATTTCTACTTCTACGCCTTGCTCCTCGAAGTAGCCTTCAGATTGAGCCACATGTATGGGCAGGCTATCGAGAATGGGCAGCAGCGCAACCCGCACCTTGCTGGTCTGCACCGGCTTCGCAGAACACGCGGGGATTAACACAATCGTGAGAAGTGTGAGAACGAGAAGCAATCGTTTCATCTTGACCTCTATCTTCACAGTCAGGGTACAGTGAAGCTGATGGTGGTGGAATCGACATAAACGCATACCCTGGCCGGATTGTCGGGCGGACAAATTGCCGCATAAGATTCTACTCTATCAACGCTGGAAAATTTGATAAAAAGAGAGTTAAAAACCAGACGGCAGCTCAACTGCCGTCTGGTGGAATTTTGCCTTCTTGGGTATGTAAGCCGATTAGATGTTGAAGGTTATTTCGTGAACCCCGGTTGCGCCGTCGGGGCGTGCCCCGCTGCTATCAACGATCTGCAGCTCGCCGGACCCATCATACGTCCGCACGCGAGCAACGTGGCGTCCCGCTTCGGACGGCCAATCATAGCGCCACTGGACCCATGTTAGCGGGCTCAGCGGAGGAATGCGCAGATCGGCTTGCTGCCAGGGACCATCATCGATTTGGACCTCGACTTTGCTGATACCCTTGGCGCCGGCGTAGGCGATACCGCCGATCGGAACCGTATCATCCCCAGGCGTGTTGGTGGAAGCGCTGTCGACGACGGATGTCGTGCGGACATAAGCCTCCTCACTCCAGCCACGGTCAACCCAGTAGCCATCACCTTCGCGGTCGATCGCTTCCATACGAATGATCCATTTGGGTTGCTTCATACCGTAACGATCGGGGATGTAGATGCGCAGTGGGTAACCATGCTCTTCAGGGAGCGGTTCGCCATTCATTTCGTACACAAGCAATGTGCGCGGGTCCCTGGCGTCCTCGATACCGATGCTTTCATAGAATCCATCGTCTGCTTCCATACGGATCTCGGCGACCTCATCCTGCAAGCCAACTTCATCGAGGATGTCGCTGAAGCGTACGCCAGTCCAGACTGCGGTGCTGATCAAGCCGCCGCCGATAGGGTTGGAGATACAGGAGAGCGTGATGACCTGGCTGACAGATGGTTTGCTGCGGAGGTCTTCCAGCGTGTACTCGGTAGGGTTGTTGAGGAGGCCTTCAAAACTCAAACGCCATGTTTCGCCATCCACGCTTGGGGGGAGAGTGTTGATGTCTACATTGTAGAATTTGCCGGTCTCAGTGATCTCACGGCGCGTTCCGGGTGCCGCTTCGATCCGGTTTCTGAGCTCATCCAGAGATGGTGATGATGCCTGACCGGAGGTCCTGTCCAATTCGGGGAGGTCGGGAGCCTGGCGGTCCGCAGTCGCGCCGCCGTTTCCTTCGAGCAGGCGTGTGATGGCGAGCGAGCCTATGCCGATGGTGACAATGCCACCTCCGACGAGGTAGATGAACTCACGCCGAGACATTGGAGCTTCGGGATCTTCTGCCAGCGCCGCTGGTGCAAGCTGGTAGAGCCAGAGCAGCGTGAATGACCAGGCCGCAAACAAGATCAGATACCAAAGTGTGCTGGGGAGGAAACCGATCGGGTCGAAACCCAGGCTGGCATTAATCAGCAGCATCAGGGCACTCAATACGAGTGTCCAGCCTATTGCAGAACCAACATCAACCCGGGCACGCTTTTGTGATCGATAGGCGATCCAGGCAGCTATGACAGTGAGGATACCCAGGAAAATGACCAGAGCGATGAAGCGTTCTACGCTTTTTGCAGTTTCAGATATGGCTCCAATCCCCAGACCGTCAACGACCGCCACGATGCTGTCGATGCCAAATGTGATCAGGTCGCCAGGCAGCGTCCGAGCAATCCAATCGAACAGCACGAAAGGAGGGAATGGCAATCCCAAAAGTTGGTTGCCGAGAAAGCTGAGTGCCATCCAGGGCAGAACCAGCAACGCGCCGAGCAGCGCTCCCAAACGGATTGAAGGTGTTTTGGCTGTCTCCATGATACTCCTCCTTTGAGCTATATTTGAATTATAGCCACAAAAGATGAACAAAATCTTACACGGCCATGCTGGCGCTCTGAATACTTTCCCGCCCGAATTGGACCAAAAAGGTTGTTATAATGCGCGTATGCGCGAAAGACTCCTGATGTTTTCGTTAGGTGCGCTGCTGTCCGCGGCGCTTTTCTTTGGTATCTACCAGATCCCCGCTGTCAAGTATCAGTTGGAATGGCGACTGGATGCCGCGGTTGGGATCGTCCGAGGCTGGATCTATCCCGGCGATACGCTGCCCACCCCGGTGGGGGCTTCGAGCGTGGTTGAGCTTCCGACGCCCATACCGACGCACACACCCAGACCCACGTTGAATTTACCGACCTCAACTCCCCAGCCCACGCCAACACCGCTCCCGGCGAGCGCGAATCTGGATGCACCGGAATGGGAAAAACAGGATTGGAATAACTGCGGTCCCGCAACGCTGGCGCTGGCGCTGCGCTATTACGGTTGGGAAGGCGACCAGTTCGATATCTCCGATTTGTTGAAACCCGACCGCGGTGACAAGAACGTCAACATCGACGAATTGATTTACTTCGTCCGCAATAGAGCCGGCTGGTTGAACAGCGATTACCGTGTGGATGGGAGCCTGGAGATCCTCAAAGCCTTCCTGGCTGAAGGTTATCCGGTGATCGTGGAAAAAGGGTACGTGATCGAGAGTGATGGGCCGGACGTAGGCTGGGCCGGGCACTACATGCTGCTCACCGGCTACGATGACGGAGCAGGAGTTTTCATCGGGCAGGACACGTTCATCGGTCCTGATCGGCGCGTGCCCTACCCGGAACTCGATCAGGGCTGGCGCCAGTTTAATCGTGCGTACATGTACTTATATCCGCTCGAGGACCCACCTCCACTTGAGGACATACTTGGAGAGGATATGGATCAGGATGTCAATCGGGAACGGGCGTTGGAGACGGCGCAAATTGAAATCGAGGCCAATCCTGAGGACGCCTATGCATGGTTCAATCTGGGCACGAACCTGGTCTATTTTGAACGCTATCGTGAGGCGAGCAACGCATACGATCGGGCTCTCGCTCTGGGTTTGCCGTGGCGTTTCACGCGCTATCAATTTGGTCCATACATCGCCTACTTCCACTCTGGGCGCACAGAAGATGTCGTCGAACTGACCAATGCAACACTCAAGCGGACCGCAAAAGCAGAGGAATCTCTGCTGTGGCGAGGTTGGGCAAAATACCGGCTGGGTGATGTGAACAGCGCCATCGCCGATTTCAGAGCAGCACTTGAAGTAAACCCTAATTACGAGGACGCTCAATACGCGTTGGAGTTCCTGGGATTCGGCTCCTGATTTCAAAGCAGCAATCTGACATTATCGCGCGCATATCCTCATCTAATATTTGATGGTTATGCTAATCATAGTTTACGGCGCATAGCAGTATATTGCGCTTATTTCGAAGGGAGATTGTTGACATGTTGATCGGCGAAAAACTAAACGAAGCGATGAATGCTCAAATTGGCAGCGAACTAGGCGCTTCAAACCAGTACATCAAGATCGCCTCATATTTTGAAGGAGAGCAGCTTGTTGAACTGGCTTCCTTCTTCTTCCGTCAATCGGATGAAGAGCGGATGCATGCTATGAAATTCGTTCACTACATCCTCGACGCGGGTGGAACGGTAAATATTCCTGAAATTGGTGCGACGCCAAAGAAAATCACATCGGCAGAAGAGGCCGTGCAGATGGCGCTCGACTGGGAGATGGAAGTTACCAAACAGATCAATGATTTGATGGATCTGGCTATCGAGGAGAAGGATCATATCGCTCAGAACTTCCTGCGTTGGTTCGTTGATGAACAGCTCGAAGAAGTATCGACGATGGACGAATTACTCGGCATCGTGCGCCGAGCCGGCGACCAGCTGCTCTTCGTCGAAGATTATGTGGTTCGCAAAGGTGATCCGCACGCAAGCGAGCAAGCCTGAGCAATACCAGTACAGAAGAGCAGAATTAAGAGCCCCCGGAAAATGAGCCGGGGGTTTTTATTTCGGGATCGGGTTGCCGGCGGTGAGTTCAAAAAGTTTGTGTTGAAAGCCGGGTCTATGGCCGTCTACGGTGATGTAAGGCGCGCTGCGCTCACTGATCAGACGCTGATCACGCAGTAGGCTGATTTCCTTGAGGCGACCCTGCCGGCGAAGCCCCAGTAATTTCTCGGCCGTTCGGGGGCCAATCCCGGGGACCCGCAGGAGTAGTTCGCGATCGGCATGGTTCAGCTCGACGGGATCTTCACGCAGCACCCGATCAGCGTACGCTCGCTTAGGATCGACTTCGAGGGGCAGTGATCCATCTGTTCCGAAGGGCAGCTCCTCCATGCTGAAACCATAATCGCGCAGCAAGAATGAGGCTTCATAAAGTCGTTGTTGGCGCAGAGGGTTCTCGGCCGGGTAGGATTCCATAGGCGTACCGATCACCGGGGAAAAAGCTTCGAAATACACTCGCTTCAGGCCCAGGTTCCGGTAGAGTCGTTCAACAGTGGAGAGCATCTCAATATCATTTTCTCCGGCTGCACCGACGACAAATTGGGTGGATGTGGAAGGCCAGCGCCCCTGCCAGCCGAGATGCCCGGGCGAGGTTCGTCGGACCTGCTCCGCCCAGCGCAGGGGGTTGAGCAGTTCCTGCTCGAAATCTTTTTGCGGTGCGAGAGCATTCAACCGCACCGGATTGGGCGCTTCCAGGTTGGTTGAGACGCGGTCGGCGAGCTGCATCGCTCGTAATACCTGGCCGAATTCGGCGCCAGGCATGATCTTGATGTGCAGATAGCCGGTGTAGTGGTGCCTGATGCGCAGGATGTCGGCGGTATCGAGGAGTTTATTCTGCGTGTTCGCCCCGCCGTTAAATATGCCCGTCGAGAGGAACACACCTTGAACCCATCCAGCACGATGGGCACGCGTAATGACCTGGGCTAGCTCATCCGGCCTGAAGGTTACCCTGCGGTAATCACGGCCAGCCTGAAACGGACAGTAGTAACAATTGCGTTCGCAAGCTGTGGTCAACATAACCTTCAACAGCGGGAATCGCCGGCCGCCAGGAACCGCCGCCATGTGTATCGGAATGGGATGGCCCTTTGCATGGACGATCTCTTCAGGAGAGCGTTGATCATACATCTCCCGGACCTGTCGTTCAGTCCATCCACATGGGGCTGCAGGGCTGGTCCATTCAGGACGAGGCAGTTCCCCGCCATCGGCTTCAAACTGCGCTTCGCCCGCTGCCAGGGCGAGCTTCTGGAGTGATTCCATAACTACAATATAGCACAAACGTTCTGCTCCTTCAACGCTCTCCCCTCATATATCCAGGTTGGCGCTCGGATCTGGCTTGCCCCACTTATTTGGGGGGTCTACAATCACCTGACCAACAAGGGTGGCGGTGGCGGATTTCCGGCACACAGTCCTTGTGCTATACTGCGCGGCGATGATGAGCAGGCATGATTCCGTACGAGACGTTGCACGGCTGATCAAGCGCGGCGGTTTTGGCTCGATTTTCGCAGCGGTGCTTGAAGCTGGAGGTCCATTGCGCGTTCTCGGCGCACAAGCCGCGTTTCTCTTCGATCCACTCTTCAGTGGACGATCGGGCGCGCTGACAAAGTTTGGTGAGATCCTGGAGGATCCGGAGGCTTTTGAGGATTTGATTGAGGTGTTGAAGGACGAGGGGTCTGCGTGATTGGGATTAACCTGCTCGGTTTGCTGGTCCTGGTCTTGTTCGTGGTCCTGCTTATCGTGTTCATTGCCATCGGCGATCGTTGGCCAGTAAGTTTCAGGAAGATACGTGGCTACGAGGCGTTGTTGAAGGCTTTGGAGCGGGCAGTGGAGTCCGGTGAACGCGTCCATCTTTCACTCGGCACCGGCTCGTTGATCGGCACCGACAGCGCGGCGGCGTTCGCCGGCCTGGTCGTGCTGACCGAGATCGCAAAGGTGACCTCTCTTAGCGACCGTCCGGTGGTGGTCTCGACCGGAGATGGTGCGATGGCGATCGTCGCGCAAGATACGCTGCGCAGCGCTTATCGAGAGGCAGGGGCACTTGATCGCTACGAGCCGATCTCGGCGCGTATGCTCGGCCCGACGCCGTTTAGCTACGCAGCCAATATTCCCATCCTTCTCGAAAGCGAAAGAGTATCCGCGAACGTGCTGCTCGGAGCCTTCGGTGCTGAGGGTGCACTGGCGGCGGACTTTGGCGAACGCAAGCAGACCTTTGTCATGGCGGGTACTGAAGACATCCAATCGCAGGCCTTGCTCTACGCCGTGGCTGAATACCCTCTCATTGGTGAGGAGGTGTTCGCTGGAGGTGCCTATCTTGACGTCAGCCCAGCCCATCGAGCCAGCTTACGGGTTCAGGACACCGTTCGCTTTATCATCGTGGGCGGCATTCTGATCGGGTTGCTGCTTAATCTCCTGGGGATCAGCCTGTGAAACTTGGAAGCTACTTAATCTGGGCGGCTGTTGCCGCTGTATCAGGCTTGTTTGTCTTGTTAGGTTACTTCATTCCCGTTAATTTGATTCCGGTTGCTTTCCAACTGCGATTGCTGATCATGCAGTGGGCCGTCCTGCTGGCTGCGGTGGGCTTATTCGTTGGACTGGCCAACATTTTCTTGGTGCACTGGACGAAAGTCGGCGAACAATCAGAGGGTTGGCCGTATAGCGCCATCCTGTTGATCTTCTTCCTGATTACGCTCATGGTCGGGCTGGTTTTCGGACCGGACAGCGAGACGGTGCGCCTGCTTTTCAACTACGTGCAGCTTCCTGTCGAGGCGACGCTCAGCGGCATTCTGGCGATCAGCCTTGCGCTGGCTGGCTTCCGCATCCTTAGCTATCGTCGCGACTTTATCAGTGTTGTTTTTGTAGGCACGGCGTTTTTCGTGCTGATCGGATCCGGACCTGGTTTGATCCCGAATGATGGGCCCGGCTATGAGTTCTTCGCGGGCCTTAGAAACTGGATCGCTCAGGTTGCTGCCGCAGGAGGGGCGCGCGGTATTTTGATTGGTGTCGCGCTTGGTTCGGTGGTGACGGGCCTGCGAGTGCTCTTGGCGATTGATCGCCCATATGGTGATGGATAATGGCTGAGATCCGTTGCCCGATGTGCAGCGCCGTAAACCACGCCGGCGCCGAGGAATGCGTGGAGTGCGGAGCGCGTCTGACGCCGCTGATCGCCGGTGATGAGCCCACGGGCGAGAGCCGCGAATCCGGACTCGCCGCAAGCGCTGAGGGACAAACAGCTGAAGGTGAAGATTGGCTGGCGCGCATCCGCCGGGATGCAGAATCTCCACCTCCAGAAGAAGAACCTGAAGAAGCAGCAGAGGATATCGAACCAGGCGAGTCGCCCGATTGGCTTGGTCAACTGCGTCAGGCAGATCAGGCCTATGAAGAGGGTCCCCCCACCGGCGATCAACCCGATTGGATGGATGAGTTTGTCGCCGCCGGAGATGAAGAAACCCCCGAAGCTGACCAGGACGAGGAAGTGCCTGAATGGCTGGCGCGTATTCGTGAACGGACCCAGTCCAAGGAAATCAGCACAGAGATCGATGATGATTGGATTTCCTCGCTGCGGGATGAAGAAGCACAACTATCGGCTGAACGGCCAGCCGGCCTCGAGGAATTAGAGCCAGCGCCTGAAGAAGACCAAGAGGAAGAAGCTGATCTACCCCAATCAGCACCTCTTGACCTGGGTGCGCTTTCCTCTGTCCCACCGCCGGATCGACCTTCGGGCGAGTGGAGGCTGACTGATGAGGAAGCCGAAGCGGGTGTCGATGCGGAATTCGCGACGGGACCGCCGGCGGATTTCAGTGAGGAGGGTTTTCGGGAAGATGCCGGGGAGGTTCAGGGTGAACTGCCGCATGTGCCCGCACTGATCCCCGAGGATACCGGCGAAAAACCGATCATTGAGATTGACGAGAAGGTACTCGACTCGGCTGAATTGCCCGGTTGGCTCGAACAGATTAAACCGGCGCTCGCTGCAATGGAAGAGGAAGAAGCGGCATTCGGTGAGGATCAAGAGGATGATGAGGACGACCTCGCGCCGGCGACGTTGCCCTCCTGGCTGGAAGCCATGCGCCCTGTCGATGCCTTCCGGCCGGAGATCGACCTCGAACCGGAGGATGATCAGCCTGTCGAATCTGCCGGACCGCTGGCCGGATTGCGCGGCGTGCTCATGGCAGAGCCGATCGTTGCCAAGCCCCGGACTTCCAGCGTGTCAGCCTCCAGGTTGGAAGTTACTGAAAGGCAGTACGCTCAGGCTGAGCTGCTCCAGAGATTGGTCGAGTCGGAGTCGCGTGAGGTTCGTGCGGGACCTGAGAAACCATTTACCCTTCCAATTACCCGCTGGATAGTCACCCTTGTGCTGGTGGTTGCTATCTTGCTGCCCTACGGCTTTGAGCAGTTCGGATTCCAGGGTTTTGCCACGCCGAACGTCCAATCGCGCGATGTGGCACCGCTGGTTTCGCTGGTGAACAATGTACCTGTTGAACAGCCAGCGCTGGTGGTTTTTGATTACACACCCGGTTACAGTGGTGAACTGGACACCGTCGCAAGGTCAGTGTTGGTGCATCTCAACAACAGGAACATCCCGATTGTCACGCTCTCAACCCGTGTTACCGGCCCTCCGCTGGCAGAGCGTCTGATGCGCGCGATCTCGGAGGAGAGCGCAGGGGACGGAATCCAGTATTTGCACTTGGGCTTTCTCTCAGGCGGCCCGACTGCGATCCAGCTGTTTGCCGTCTCACCCCGCGACGCGATCCTCACCGGATTCAGACTGCCCGAAGGCCTGAGCCGACAGAATGTGTGGGCTTCGCCCATACTTCAAGATGTGAGGCGATTATCCGATTTTGGTGTGGTTGTGGTCATTACGGCGGGAACGGAAACGGCGCGCACCTGGGCCGAACAAACGCAGCCATGGATCGGAGAATCCCCCTTGGTGATGGTTTTGAGTGCCGGAGCTGAGCCGCTCATCCGTCCTTATTATGAGAGCCTTAATCAGCAGGTTGATGGTGTGCTCACGGGCTTGCCTTCCGCAGTCGCCTACCAGCAGAACACTGGACAGCAGGCGGCAGCCTTGCAGAGCTGGGATTCATTTGGATCGGGCTTGATGATGGTGGAAATCATCCTGCTCGCCGGCATCGGGTATGGCGTGTCTCGCTGGCTGCTCGATCGGCGTTCTGGATAGGATGGATGACGGAATAGATGCCTGTATTGTCGCTTGATTTCTTTGGCATGATCATCGCAGCGCTGCTGACAATCATGGTTTTGAGCTATATCATCGCCGATAATCTACTCTTTCGCATTGCCGTGTACATTTTTATCGGGGTGGCATCAGGGTATGCCGGTGCAATCGCCTGGCATAATGTTATTCGACCGGCTCTGATCGATCCCATCCTTCAGGGCGGTTTTTCGACACTATTCAACAGCGAGGCAATTGGGACCTTCCTGATCCCTTTGCTGCTCTCCATCCTCCTACTGATGAAGTTATCGCGCACGACGGCTCGTTTGGGCACGATCTCGGTGGCGATCCTCGTTGGCGTCGGCGCAGCCGTCATTGTGGGCGGTGCAATTACAGGCACGTTAATTCCGCAGAGCGTGGCGACGACCAACGCACTAACCCCTGAGGTGGCATTCCCGGCCGAGGGCGAGAATGTGGCCAGTTGGTTGGAGCGATTAATCAGCGCGGTTGTCGTGGTCGTGGCAACGATCACGACACTGCTTTATTTCCGTTTCAGCGCGCAGAAAGAGCGCAGCGGCGAGACTCGTCGTTCGCGTTTCAACGCCGTGGTGGCTTACATCGGGCGTACATTCATTGCTGTAACGTTTGGCGTCATGTACGCTGGTGCGCTCATGGCGACCGTGCTTGTGCTGGCCCAGCGCTTCGAATTTTTACGGTCCGTGTTGCTCATGTTGGCGGGCGGAGGATGATGCCGGAATGAGCACGATACTTGACGCCGAAACGCTGCTCGCTGTTGATGTGGGGACGGTAAACACCCGTGCCAGCCTGTTTGATGTTGTGGATGGGCGCTACCGTTTGATCGCCACGGGAAGGGCTCCATCCACCGCGGCCGCTCCACTGTATGATGTCAGCGAAGGTGTACGTCTGGCCATGGATCAAATCAGAACCGTGACGGGCCGGCAGTTGGTTGATGAATCGGACCTGCTGATTATGCCCGTGACAAGCCAGGGCTCCGGTGTTGACCTGTTCGTCGCAACGGGCTCAGCCGGTCCTAAAGTGCGGACCGTGCTTGTTGGACTTATGCCAGGCGTTTCAACAGCCAGTGCGCTGCGCATGGCAGAATCGACCTATCTGGACCTAGTCGAGGTCGTCAATCTGCTTGATCGCAGGAAGGATGAGGATAAGATCAGCGCGATCGTCAGTGCGCAGCCAGACTTGATCCTGATCGTGGGCGGCACGGACGGTGGCGCACAAACTTCCGTCATGCAGCTTGTCGATCTGGTGACGATGGCGACGGAGCTGATCCCACGCAGCCAGCGACCGCGTATAATTTTTGCGGGCAATCAAGAACTTGCACCGCAGCTTGGTCAGCGAATTGGTGAGCACTATGACATCGCCGTCGCTCCCAACGCCCGCCCTCGTCTGCACCATGAAAATCTGACTCAGGCGCGTCTGGCGATAGGAGAAGCAATTGCGGAAGTGCGCTCGAAACGTGCCACCGGTTTCGACGAATTAGACCAGTGGGCTGGCGGCACGCTCGGCTTAACTGCCGATGCTTACGGGCGTGTATTCCGCTACTTGAGCCGGATCTATGATCCTGAGAAAGGGGTGCTCGGCATCGACGTCGGTGCAGCACATACCATGGTCGCTGCCTCATTCGAAGGCGACCTGCGGCTGAGCGTCGATACGGAACTTGGCCTGGGCTCAGCTGTTCACAATATTCTGCGGCGGAGCAATCTGGAGAGAGTTATGCGCTGGCTGCCCTTCGAAATATCGGTGAGCCGCATGCGTGACTATATCTTCAACAAGGCAATGAACCCCACAACGGTTCCGACCACGCCTGATGATCTGGCGCTGGAGATGGCGTTAACCCGGGAGGTCATCCGGGTTGCTCTGCTTAAAGCACGAGAGAGTTGGCCGCGCGGAAAAGATCTGGCCTCGACGTGGGTGATGCCACCGGCCGAGCCCATTATCGGCAGTGGAGGCTCACTTTCGAGAGCTCCATCCGCAGGGATGGCGGCATTAGCTCTTCTAGACGGCGTGCAGCCGACAGGTGTGACCACGCTCGTTCTGGACCCGCACAACCTTTCTGCCTCGCTTGGGGCGGCGGCTGGCGCGGTGCCACTTTTAAGCGTACATGTACTGGAATCGGGAAGCTACGTCAGCCTGGGCACGGTTGTGTCACCGGTTGGTCAGGCGCGTGCTGGCCGGCGTGTGTTAACCCTGCGGCTTGAACCGGAAGACAGCAACGAAGACATCGCTGGTGAAATTCGCATGGGGCAGCTTGTCGTGCTGCCCTTAGGGCAGGGCAGTTACAGTCGGCTGACGCTGCGCCCGGAACGGGGCATCGATGTGGGTTTTGGCGCCCCGGGGAAGGCTGGAGCGCTGCGCGTCGCAGGTGGAGCAGTCGGGTTAATTATTGATGCGCGGGGTCGACCGCTTGAACTCCCGGATGATCCAGCCGTACGCTTAGAGCTGAACGATCAGTGGCTGCGTGACATTGGGGCTAAAGAATAGTGAGATGGCATTGAACTTGCACTGGATAGATCGGTGACACATGAGTGAGATGTATATAACCTCGGTGACGCATGTGCTCCCGATGACGACGATCCGCAGGCAGCGATTGCTGCCCGTGCCCGGATCGATAACCGTGCGGGTGAACGAGAAAGTTCAAGCCGCCGACGTAATAGCACAGGCCGAGGTAAACGCTCGACACTATTTCCTGGATATCGCCCGTGGTTTAGGCGTGTCGGTTTCAGAAGCGCCGCGCCACATCCGCTGTCAAGCAGGTGAGCGCGTGGAGGCGGGCGATGTGATTGCAGGACCAGTTGGGGTGACACGCAGGACGGTCCGTTCTCCCGCCGAAGGCCGGGTGGCCGTAGTCCAGGATGGCAAAGTACTGCTTGAAGCACGTGGCGAACTTTTCCAATTACGAGCCGGCTTCCCCGGAGTTGTCATCGGCACAGATGGGAGCCAATCGGTCACGATTGAGGCCTCCGGTGCGCTGATACAAGGTGTATGGGGTAATGGCGTTCAGGAATTCGGTGTGATGCGCGTTGTTGGGGATGGCCCAAACGATGGGCTCCAGACGAACCAGCTGGACGTGAACCTGCGCGGCGCGGTCCTCATCGCTGGAATGTGCGATCACTCTGCACCATTGCACCAGGCGACTGAGCTTTCTGTCCGAGGCGTAATCCTGGGAAGCATGCCTTCGGACCTGATACCAGTCACACGTCGTCTGCCTTACCCGGTTTTGCTTACGGAAGGATTTGGGCAGCGACCGATGAATAGTGTGGCATTTGGGATCTTTACCAGCAATGTGGGCCGTGAGGTGGCGATTGATGCCGGCGGCGCGCTCCCGCAACCGGGACAGCGTCCTGAAGCGGTGATTCCGCTTCCTTCCAGCCGCCCGGTAAGCCTGCCCGATGATGTGGTTCCGATCAAGCGCGGCGTGCGTGTGCGCATTTTAAAGCCACCTTATTTGGGCGAAGTAGGCGTCATCAAGCAGGTGTTGAAGAATATTGTCAGTTATCCGAGCGGAATTCGCAGCCGCAGCGTCGAGGTCGAAATCGAAGGGCTGGGGAGCGCGAATGTGCCGATAGAAAATTTGGAGATATTGCAGTAACTCGAGCAGGTGGTCGGACAGGATAAATGCACCGCTTTCCTGCCGGTCCCCCAGAGAGCTGAGGAGTGGAGACCATGGCTGAAGATTTTGATATTGGCGAACCGTTACCTGAAGAATCGTCAAACCGCACATTTGTGATCGCGGCGGGCGCGTTAGGAGCACTGCTCGTATTGAGCATGGTATGTCTGCTTGTTTACGCGCTTTACCTGGCTCCGCGTCAGCGTGAGTCGGCGGCGACGGATGTCGTCGAAGTTAACCTGGAAAACACACAACAGGCACAGACACAGACCGCTGAGGTGCTCGAGCAAACTCCGTCGAGCACGCCATCGCCGACAGATACGCCCGAGCCGACCGCGACGGTCACAGCGACACAGGTCGTCGTCTTGCCGACCGATACGCCTACGCCTTTCCTGACGCTTCCGACGTTAGCGCCGGAGACAGCCACTGTGGCAGCTCAACAAACACTTGATGCTGCTGCCCAAGGTGGCGGCGGAGCGACTCCGACAGCAACGGCCACAGCCCTGCCGGCCACAGGATTCGGCGATGAAGTAAGTGTACCGATGCTGGCGCTGCTCGGTGGTCTCCTGGCTGCGGTCATCTTTGTGGCGCGCAGCTTACGAACGCGTGTCAGCCAATAATTTCAGTTTAGACAACCTGCTCGATCCGTCGTAAACTACCAAGCAGGGTCAGCCTGGCGTTGACCCTGCTTTGACATTTGGAGGTAGCATGCGTAAAACGGAGATCACATTCTCGGAACTGCCGGGTAAGCTGCTCGAACATCTCGCCCTTGGACACTGTGTCTCGGTTGTCGGTTTGAGCAACTCGGGGAAGTCGACGCTGCTGCGCATGATGACCACTCCCCAGGCTAAGAAGATCTATGCCAGCCATGCGGATCGCGAAGCACTGCTGGTCTATATCGACTGCAACCGGGCGGTCGCCATCTCATCTCAAGCCTTCTACGAAGTGGTACTGCGATCGATCCTGGAGCATCTGGCGGATGACCGCGATGGGGTGTTCGGAGACCTGCGTGATGCACATCAAACCGTCACCGAAGCCAACAGCGCATTTACGGCCTCACTCTCTTTCAACCTTGCGCTCTCTGAATTATGCGATCAACTGGACAAAGACTTATGCTTGTTCTTCGATGAGTTTGAAGAGATATACCATGCACTGGATGATCGGGCGCTGCTCAATCTACGCGCGCTGCGCGATCGCTTTGACGAGCAATTAGCTTTTGCGACGGCGACCACCCGCAGCCTGCCGGTCCTGAGGGGACAGGCCATCGAGGATGAATTCGCCGAGTTATTTTCGCGTTTCACATTTGGGATGCCATTATTAAATGATGATGAGGGGCTGGCGATCACTGAGGAACTCGGGATCAGCAGTCTGCCGGATAACCTTAGGTCCAAAGCAGTCGAGCTTTCAGGCGGGCACCCCGGCATTCTTGTCGCCGTTGCGCAAAGTCTCGCCAACCTTCCCGAACAGGCTGCGAAGGATCCCTCCGGGTTCGTCCACTTCGAGCCCCAGCCCCGCGCCGAATGCTTGAAGCTGTGGAATCAGCTGACGGAAGAGGAGCGTGAAAGCCTGATTACGCTGGCATTAAATCCGAAAGCAGGCTTGCCGCGACAGCAGACTCGCCATCTCAGCGCGCTGGGTATGTTAAGAGACGGCCTGATTTTTTCACCGATTTTTGCTGAGTTTGTCTCTCGACGGGGACGTGGTCCGGATATCGATGCTCAGGGTGTGTACCTGGACGCCGATTCGGGTGATGTGTGGGTCGATGGCATCCGGGTGCCCGTATTGACCGATTTGGAGTACAGGCTGCTCGAACTGCTTTATGAGCGTCGCGATAAGCTGACGGATAAGTACCAAATCGTAACTGCCGTATGGGGTGAAGATTATCTCGGGGATGTCGACGATGCCAGGGTTGAAAAATTGATGAGCCGCCTGCGGAGTAAAATCGAACCTGAACCCTCTGAGCCATGCTATATCATCACACGCAGAGGACGAGGGTATAAGCTTCTGAGCATACCAAAAATCGCTTGATCTGCTCAGGAGCGGGTATTGAGGAGGCCTTTCCAGCCTGTGCAAGCACGATTGCTTGTTTTTGATCCGGATGTCGAAGGACGGCGATGGATACGCGATGCCTTGAAGATCCCCGGTCTCGAGACATCACTCATCGTGCGTGCGAGCGCTGAAACCGCGGTTGAAGCGTTAAAGACGTCCGAACTGGACGGTATGCTCATTGGTTTCCCCGCCGATTTTTCGGACTTGATCCCTGTGCTTGCACAACTGCAGAATGTTGATCACTGTCCGGCGCTTTTCTTTCTGCACAAAGAGCCCGGGGCAGGAGACGCGTGGCTGACCAAGGATGCTGAGGGCGCCCGGCAACTGCGAGAAAGCCTGCCACCAAAGGTGAGATCTATCAAACTGCAGCGAGCAATCATCTCGATGCAGGATTTTATTGATCAAGTCGAGGGGAGCGCCCGATCCCACCTGGCAAAAATGATCACAGCTATTTTTAAGGACCTCGATGTGCCTGGCATGTATGTCAGCGTCGATGCGACCGAATTCACATGGGAGCTGCGCAGTTCCGGTTTTGATCCGGAGGTCACTACTCAGGTCATCGTAAACACGGATGCGTACGGCGGAGTTTCGACACCTCCACATGAAATTACTGGCCCTTTGAAGCAACTGCTCACAGGCGAGATCGAGGGGCACACATTCAATCCGGTCGAATTGATTGCCACATTACTTCCTGAAGCCGGATCAGACACTCATGAACGCCTTGTTGAATTGCTGGGCGTCGCGGAGATCTATGCCTTAGCAATTCGAATTGACGATATGCTTAATGGAATTCTGCTCCTGGGTCATTCACCCCATCCCCTCGAAAATGATGCGTTTCTGGATCTGGGACGGCGATTCGGTCGTTTCTTGAGCCAGGCTGAAGAATTCGATCTGATGAACCAGCAAGCACAATCGATGCGCGCACTCCAGGAGGTGATGCTTAGCCTTTCTGCCACGTTGGATCCGGACGATCTCCTCGAAAACGTACTCGATAAACTGGGGGAGGTGGTGCCTTTTGACCTGGCCGGCATCACGCTTGCCGAGCATGGTGGCTATCGTATGCACACCAGTCCGGGAGTTCCGCACGGTGTGACCTTCTTTGATTCATCTGGAAAGGTGGTCGACAGGTTCGCTGAGATCATCACCAGGTTGAGGTCAATAGGTCGTCCCGTTCTGCTTGAATCGGGCGAACTCGATAGCTCATCCGATGCCAACGCGCTGTCATCTCAATTTCAAGCCTGGATCGGCGTTCCGATTTCCTGGGGAACTGATCAACTTGGCTACCTCTTCCTGGCAGGAAAACAGCCGGGATTATTGGAACCCATTCATTTAGAGGTCTCGATCGGCTTTGGGCAGCAGCTGGCGATCGCGTTGAAAAACGCACAGCTACTGCAGAGTTCGCTGGCACGCGCAGAAAGATTGAGGTTAGTAAACGATCTTGGTCGTTATGCGGTTTCTGTCCTCGATCCCCAGCAACTGGTTGAGGAAGTGGTGTCGCGGGTGAGCACGGTCTTCAGTTATTTTGCGGTGCGGATACTGCTGGTCGAAGGAAGTGACCTGGTCCCGATTGCGCTGCACCGAGCGGAAGGCGAATCAGCTATTGAGATCGAGGAAGTACTTGAGACGAATGAGGTGCCAGAGATCGAGCAGGTCCTCAAGCGAGACCAACCGGTCTACATCGATTCGGACTCGGCCCGCTGGAACCAGATCGTACCGCAGCAGCTGATCGGTGCCCGGGCTGCCGCATTTATCCCGCTGTCCGTCGCCTCCGAGGTCATCGGGGTCATGGAAATCTACACTCATTCAGCGGAAGCGATGCGACAGGAAGACGTGGATGTGCTCCGGGTCCTCGCTGCTCAAATTGCGATCTCGGTTGTCAATGCCCGGTTGTTTAACGAAATTCGGGAGCATGCAAATGAACTTGAATCACGCGTCGAGCTGCGGACGCGGGAGCTGCAATCCCAAAAGGAGCGCACCGAGGCCATTCTCCGATCGGTGGCCGATGCGATTCTCGTGCTCGATTTGAGCGGGAGTGTTGTATTGACCAATCCGCCGGGGCAGGAACTGCTCGAACGCGATCCGGGTGAAGCACTGCTTGGATCTGTCCGCGATTTGTTTGCGGCCGAGGGAGTCGTTCAAAGCAGTGTCGAGATCGCCGATGTGACCTATCAGGCATTAGCCTCGCCAGTCGAATTGGACGGTGTCGCCCAGGGCACGGTGGTTGTCCTGCGCGATATCACCCGCCTCAAAGAACTCGATCAGTTAAAGAGCCAATTTGTCGCCACCGTCTCGCACGAGCTGCGTACTCCGCTGACAAATATCAAACTTTACCTGTCACTGCTGCGCAGGGCCAACGAGGCTAAGCGTGACCGCTACCATGGCGTCCTGGTGAGTGAAACCGAGAGACTCAGCGTCATGATCGAAGACCTTCTAAACCTCTCCAAGCTCGAGGCACAGCAGCTGTTGGATAAAGAAGAAGTATCTCTGGCTAAGCTGCTGCAGACCGTAGCAGATAATCATGAGCCCGCTTGTGTCAGCAAGGACATCCGCTTTATGACGGATTTTTCGCGCCGTCCTTCGATCTGGGCTGATCGGGCTCAAATCATCCAGGTCTTCACCAACCTGTTGGCGAATGCGATTGCCTACACGCGGGTGGGTGGGGAGATCGCGCTCGCAATCGCTGGAACTGAGGAAATTGACGATAGTCTCTATGCTAAAGTTGTGCTGCGAGACACAGGCATCGGCATTCGTAAAGAAGATCTCCCGCACGTCTTCGACCGCTTCTACCGTGGGGCTGGCGCGCAAGAATTAAAGGCAGAAGGCAGTGGCCTGGGTCTGGCGATAGTTCGCGAAATCCTAGATAATCATGATGCAAAGGTCGCCGTCGATTCGCGATCGGGGGAAGGTACAAAGTTTACCGTCTGGTTACCCGTTCTGGGGGAGTGATCGTATGACAAAGCCATTAATCCTCGTTGTTGAAGATGATCTGGCGCTGCTCGAAGGCGTAGGTGAATTGCTCAAGCTGTCAGGTTATCGTGTGCTCACCGCGACAAATGGTCGCGAAGCGCTGGTCCTCATGGATGAACACAGACCGGATCTCATCGTTTCAGACATCATGATGCCTGAGATGGATGGGTATGCATTTCACAGCGCAGTCCGCGAACGGCCAGACATGTTCACGATACCGTTCATCTTCTTGACTGCTCGGGGCGAAAAGCGTGATATTCGCAAGGGTAAGGCTTCAGGTGTGGATGATTACATCACCAAACCATTTGATGATGAGGACTTGCTTGTCGCGGTGGACTCGAAATTGACGCGTTGGGCGGGGCTGCAGAAACGACGTGATGAAGAAATCGAAGATGTCAAACATCGCATCCTGCTGACATTGAGCCATGAGTTCCGGACCCCATTGACGTACATTATCAATTACGCCGATATGCTCAACGCCACCGATCCCGCC
Organism: uncultured Anaerolineales bacterium; assembly: GCA_965603565.1. Taxonomy (GTDB): domain Bacteria; phylum Chloroflexota; class Anaerolineae; order Anaerolineales; family E44-bin32; genus E44-bin32. Next base: position 36,582 of record CBFDDM010000009.1, read on the forward strand.
GCCCCCCACGAGGATTTTCAGGAATTCATGGATGGCATCCGTCGTGGCGCTAAACGATTGAATAAACTTGTCGATGATTTCCTTGTATTGGTTGAGATCGAGACCGGCGAGGCGAAGGAAGCCTACCATTACCGCAGGCAGGAATTTGACGACACCAGCGCTTGGCTGCGCGTGGTTTCGAGGCGCTTCCAGGCCGATGCAGAGGCTAAAGGTCTTGATCTAATCCTTGATATACCCGATGACCTGCCATCGATCGTTGGCGATGAGATTTACCTTACCGACGCCATCGGCCGCTTACTGGAAAACGCGATCAAGTTCTCGCGAGATGAAAGCGAGTGGGTTAGAGTTTCTGCCAGCGAATCGGATGGATACCTGCGCATCGATTTCCATGACCAGGGGATCGGTGTGGCGTCAGAAAATGTGGATAAGCTCTTTGACCTTTTTCATCAACTCAATCGTGAGGAGATGGAACAGCAGGGCACCGGTGCTGGCCTGGCGATCTGCAAAGGCATCGTTGAAATCCATGGGGGTAAAGTGGCGCTTGAAAGCGTACAGGGGGAGGGCAGTACCTTCACGATCATGATCCCTTTCAATCCCGAATGATTTCAGAAATTAAAGAGCGTGGCAAGCGCCACGCTCTTTTTTTTGAATATCTACGGTTCAACTGCTGTTTCCAGCGACTTCCTGACCATAGCCTAATAATGCTTCAAGCATCTCGGGTGTCCTCGCTTCGGCGTACACACGTAAAACCGGCTCAGTCCCCGACGGGCGGATCAATAGCCAGGAGTCGTCCTTCAGGACGTATTTGACCCCGTCGCGCGCCGAGACATCCTCGAGCTTCTCGCCGCCGATCGAATCAGGGGCTACATCCAGTAATTGCTTCACCATGCGATCCTTCGAAACAGGTCTCGGCAGGCGCATGTCGACACGCTGGTAATGCGCCGGGCCAACCTCCTTAAGCAGATCTTCTATCAATCGTTCAAGCGGCTGTCCAGACTTGCAAACCATTTCGACTAAAAGCAAACCCATGAGGACACCATCGCCCTCCGGAATATGTCCCTTGAAACAAATGCCTCCAGATTCTTCTCCCCCGAGCAGGATGTCGTCACGCAGGATCAAATCAGCGATATGGTTGAATCCTACCGGTGTCTCGATGACTTCCAAGCTATATTGTTTACCAAGGCGGTTGATCATCTGGGTTGTAGACACAGTCTTGACGACCTTGCCGCGCCAGCCTCGCTCCTCGACAAGGTATTTCAATGCCAACGCCATGATGCGATGGGGGTCCACGAACTGTCCGCGCCCGTCCATTGCGCCGATGCGGTCTGCATCGCCATCCGTCGCCAGACCTAGCTGTCCATGTCCCGCAGCGATGGCGCCAGTCAGCGCGCCGAGATAATGGCCAATCGGTTCGGGGTGGATGCCCCCGAAGCCGGGGTTCATCTCGCCCCGGATTTCAAAAACTTCACAGCCGGTGCCCTGTAAGATACCCTTGATCTGCCCGCGGCCGGACCCGAACATCGAATCGACGACGACATGCTGTGGGTTCTCGGCGATGACGTCGAAGTCGATCAGCGTTCGTAAATGGTCAAAATAGGCCGGCGTGGGGTTGAAACGCTCGATCAAGCCGTTCGACCGGGCCTGATCGTAATCCATCAAGTTCGGACCGCGGCCGCGAGCCTCATTATCGTTGAGATACACCTCCACGCGGCGGCATTGTTCGTGCGTGGCGGAGCCCCCATAGGCGGTCTTGAGCTTGACGCCGTTGTAGCGCGGGGCGTTATGGGAGGCAGTGATCATCAACCCGGCGATCGCTCCAAAATGTCGCACAGCGTAGGATACTGAGGGGGTTGGGGCGTCGGCGGAGGTCAAGTAAACTTTGTAGCCGTTTGCGGCCAGTACACGGGCGGCCTCCACGGCGTAGCGATCAGACAAGAAGCGCGTGTCGAATCCAACGACCATCCGGCCGGTATCGGGTTTCGGACCGCCATATTCCCCATTGAGCCATTCTTCAGATGCCACCGCATCGGCGATAGCCTGGGCAACAAGCCGTAGATTATGAAACGTGAAGGTGTCGGAAATGACGGCTCGCCAACCGTCCGTGCCAAAATGTATGGGCATTCAGCCTCCTTGATTTTATAATGCGGCCGGATTGTATCAGCGCCGCAAAGGTGGGTCAAACATGCCTCAACCTGTTGGAAACGAGGGATCAATGTTGCGCTGGATACTTTAATCCTACGGCGACATCGTTTAGATTTGTCCTTGTCGGACCAGTGTGGATCAAGGCGCCTATGCGATTCAGAAGTGGGTAGACATTATTGTTTTTGAGATGTCTTTCGGGATCAAGCCCAAGAGATTGGGTGCGCCTCACGAATTCCGAATCCACGATCGCGCCAGCCGCATCTGTAGGGCCATCGATACCATCGGTCGCGAATGAGAAAATCGCGCTGCAATCACCGGATTCTAAAAATTGACCGGCGGCGACGGCAAATTCCTGATTGCGGCCGCCCGTGCCCTCGCCGCGTACCGTGACGGTCGTCTCTCCGCCCTGGATGTAACAGCAGCTTTCAGCATCTTCAGCCCGCAGCCGCTGTGCAAATGACTTGCCTGCAATCCGGGCTTCCCCGGCAAGCGGTTTGTCGACAATCTTGACGACGAATCCGAGCTTTCGAGCTTGCTCGGCTGCAGCCATCTGGACGGTTTGATTGTTGGCGAGAAGGATATTGTCCGGCTCGCGGAGGGTTGTGCGTTCACCGGCGCTGGCCAGCAGCGCGTGCCGGAATCGCTCGGGGTAGCATGGCCATAAATCGTATTTCTGCAGTATGTGGCGGGCGTCGGCGGTGTCGAGCACCTGTGGGACAGTTGGGCCGGAAGCAATCACGCCGAGATCGTCACCGACGACATCCGATAGGATCAAGGTGATCACGCGCGCCGGTGCGGCCATACGAGAAAGACCACCAGCCTTGATTAATGACATCGATTTACGTACGACGTTGATCTCCTGGATCGAGGCCCCAGAACGGAGCAAGTCCTGATTGACCGACCGCAGATCCTCAAGGTGAATGTCTGCTTTAAGAAGTTCCAGCAGTGCAGAGCCCCCTCCTGAAAGCAAGACGATGACGACATCACTAGCGCTCAGGTCGATGAGCGCGTCCTGTATGGCTTCACCTGCGGCAAGACTTTGAGCCGTGGGCAGAGGATGACCGGCCTGAAATGCACGCCAACGGGCGGGCAGGTCACTTCGATCCGATTCCGGTCGGACTACGATGACATCTGACAGGTTGATTTTGAGGGCATCCGCTGCCGCACATGCCATGGGCGAAGCGGCTTTGCCGATGGCGAACAGAAGGATTTTGCCGCCCCGGGGAAGATCGGTGCGGCGCGTTGCGACAGTCAGTTGACCGGATTCGTACTTGAGCGCCTCGCTGACGAGCCGGTAGGGATCGGCCGCCTCCAGTATAGACGTGATCAGACGTTGGATATGCCTACGATGGGCAGAATATTTCGGTTTCAAGGGTTATTCTCGCCATCATCCCGTCGCCAGCGTCAGGGAGCTGCGACGGCCTCGGCTGCTGCCTGGGCGGCAGCGGCGGGAGGCAGCGTGTCGGTGAGCACAGCTTCCACCGCCTCAAGGAGCGCCGCGGCAACGGTCGTGCGGGCTGGACGGGGTGGAAGCGCTCTGGTCACGGTGACCAGGCTGCTCACGAGAGCTGTTTCGGGCTCATCACTCCAGGCCGCGAGCGTGGCGCCGTTCGGTGGCAGCATGCCAAGTGCCTGAGTCCAGGGGCCCAGGAATTCCGGGTCCATCAAATGTCCGAGCAATTCGATATATATCTGATCGCTTTCGCCGCTCCGGGCGACCAAACCCCAGGACCACGTTTGCGCAAGAGCGATGCCCGATTCGGTGCCGGTAGGGAGCGGTGCTCCGTTGAGGCGCCCGGGATCGTGTTCCTGAATGAACAGAGACAGTGGGACGACCGCGGAAGCTGTGCGGTTGGCTTGGATTTCGGACCATGTCTGAGTCGTATTTGTCCATTGACGAACCGTGAGAGGTAGGACATTAGCTTCAAGAGCAGCCTGGTAGAAGGAAAGCACTTTGGTGAGGCTCTCACCATCGAGGTATGTCGTGCCATCGCTGTCGGTCAGCGTGCCTTCCAGTGCAAGATACTGGGCAAGCGTGAATTGTGCGCTGGGGTCACCCGCAGGAAATTGGAAGGTGTGTCCTTCTGCGAGCAGCGTTTCGATGCGGCGCGGCGCGGAGGGGTACAGGTCCGCCCTGAAAGCAAGGATATTGGTTTCGCTGGCGAAAGGCATCCCAATCGTTTGCGAGTCAAAGCGCAGCGAGGCGAGCGCATAAGGGTACCATTCTGGTTCGGCAGGGATATCGACCGATCCGTCGAGCGGGATGAGCAGACCAAGACCAGCAGCCTGTGAGAGAGCGAAAGTGTCAAGCGTGATCAGGTCGGGCAACGTGCTGGGCGCGGCTACATTGGCAGCGGTAAGTGTCTGCAGCAAACTGCCTGGGCCCGAGCGGCTCTTGATCCGGACATCAATGCTAATGCCTGGGTGCTGAGCTTCGAATTCGGCCAATCGATCAGCCAGCAGCGCTCCAGCAGGAATCTCGGGGTTGGGTGCGAACATGGGCGCCACCCAGATCGTAAGCTCCCGCGATGAAGGTACAGGGGAAGCGGGCGGTAGTTCGGTCGGTGTCGGCGGGGGCGTCGTGGCTGAACTCACCGGTTCCGGAGGGTTCGCCGGAACTGGGCTGCAGGCGGGGATCAAGCTCACGAAAATCAAAATTGATATGAGGCGTTGCGTCCATGTAGGCATAATATTGCGATTATACAGCCTGAACATCATTGAGTGTTAGGACCAGAGGCGCCTCTCGGCAAGATGAAGGCCAATCGTAAGGATATCGTCGAACCAATATGCTAGAATCGCATAAGCATGGCACCACCGGAATATTTAGCACCCATTCTAGAAGGCATCCCCGCAAAACCCGGCTGCTACTTGATGAAAGATGAGTCAGACCGGGTCATTTACGTTGGCAAGGCAGTCAATATACGCAGTCGAGTGCGATCCTACTTTCATGACTCAGCAACGCACAGCCGCAAGATCGAAGAGATGGTGAGTCATGTAAGGGGGATCGAGTGGATCGTGGTTGCCTCGGAACTCGAAGCGCTGATCCTCGAGATGAACTTGATTAAGCGTCATCAACCTAAATACAATGTCCGTCTCAAAGACGATAAACGCTACCCATACATTAAAGTGCACTGGGGTGACCCATTTCCCAAAGTGACGGTCACGCGCAAGGTTCGTGATGATGGCTCGCGCTACTTCGGTCCGTACACGAGTGTCTGGGCAGTTCATCAGACGCTGGATGTACTGCGTAAAATTTTCCCGTATCTGACCTGTGACCGCGTGATCACGGGCGAAGATAAACGCGCCTGTCTTTACTTTGACATCAAGCTGTGCGTCGCACCGTGCATTGGCAAGATCGATGAAAACGGTTATCGGGCGATGGTTGACGATCTCTGTCGCTTCCTGCAGGGATATACCGATCCAATCATGAAGCGCCTGCAAAAGGAGATGGAGCGCGCCTCGGCAACGCTGGAATACGAACGCGCAGCGGCGATCCGCGATCAATTACTTGCGATTGAGAAGGTTGTGGAAGGGCAGAAGATCGTCACCCAGGACAAGATCGATTCGGACGTGATTGCATTTGCGCGAGATCAGCTAAGCGCCTGCGTTCAAGTGTTTTTTATTCGTGCAGGGAAGCTAATCGGTCGAGAGTATTTTGTGCTCGATGGAGCCAATGAAACCGATGACCATGAGCTGGTCGAAGCCTTTGTAAAGCAGTTCTATTCAGAGGCGACGTATGTGCCGCCCCGGCTGCTGTTGCCCACCGAAATCGAAGAATCACGTATCATTGAATCGTGGTTACAGAGCAAACGGGGAGGCAAGAAAGTTCGCCTGCACGTGCCGCGTCGTGGTAATAAGAAAGAGCTGGTACGCATGGCTGCTGAAAACGCAGCCGAGACACTGGCTGCGCTCAAGGCCCAGTGGGAGGCTGATCGGAGCAAGCATGTTCAGGCGTTAGCCGAGCTTCAAGAGCTGCTCGGTCTGGATGATCCCCCAAATCGCATCGAAGGGTACGACATTTCCAATCTGCAGGGGACCGCGGCGACCGGCTCGATGGTTGTGTTCGAACAAGGCGCGCCAAGCAAGAGCCTGTACCGACGCTTTACGATACGCGATGTCCAGGGGCAGGATGACTTCGCCAGCATGGAAGAGGTGCTGCAGCGGCGCTTCCGACGATGGAAAATCGCCAACGAGCAGGCAGAGCTGCCGGGCGGCAAGTTGGACATGGCTTTCGGCATCCTGCCCGATCTACTCATCGTTGATGGCGGTCGTGGTCAACTGGGGCGCGCTGCAGAAGTGCTTAATGATTACGGCATTTCAGATCGTGTGCCAATCATCGGGCTCGCAAAGCGCTTCGAGGAGATCCACGCACTCGATCGCTCCAAACCGCTTGCCCTGTCCCGCCGGTCAGAAGGCCTGTACTTGCTCCAACGCATCCGGGACGAAGCGCATCGCTTTGCGCTGCGTCTGCATAAAACGCAACGTCGCCGGACAGGGCTTGCTTCCCAATTGGATCAAATTGAAGGGATTGGACCGGTTCGTCGAAAGGCGCTGTTGGAAGCATTTGGCGATCTGGAAGGGATCCGCAAAGCCTTAACCGAAGAATTGGCCGCAGTACCCGGGATTTCAGAAAACCTGGCAGAGCGTGTGAAAGCCGAACTTTGATGTTTTTTTGGAGGTCTGTCGAATGCTATCTGTCTGGATAGTCGATGACGACGATGAAATGAGCCATGCCGTGCAGCTGATGCTTGAGCTCCTGGATTGTTCCGTCGAGAGGTTTCGAGATGCCCGCAGCGCGGCCGAGAAGCTTCTCTCAAGCACAAAGCCAGATGCGATGATCCTTGATATCAATATGCCTGAAGTTAGCGGGATCGATTTACTCGAATTTTTACGCAGGCGCAGAGAATTTCAGACGATACCTGTCGTCATGCTATCTTCAGAGACCACTGATATTCAGGTGGATGAAGCATTGAAGCTGGGTGCGGACGCATTTGTGTTCAAACCGGTGACGATCGAAGAACTTGAGAACGCCCTCGCTGAAGCGATTCAAGCACACACCTGATGGCAGCAGTTCATCCCTCATTCGATCAGAAGATATATAAATCTCACCCCGATCCGGTGAGGTTTTTTTGTCGCTTCATGGACAGCCCGGGCAGCAGCTATCCTTCGGGGGGTTCCAGCAGCAGTCCCAGACGGGTGGCGGCGTCACGCAACGCAGGCCAATCAGCTTCTGCGATGATGGCGGTTGTTGGCGTGAGGATTTCACCGAGGTAGCCCTTCGTGCTTCTGTGCTCGGCGAGCGTTTCCAGGATCACTGGCTCATCTACGCGCAGTAGTAAGGCACTTGCAAGCCGCGCTTCGATGCCGGTCCGGGACCAACGTTCAACTGCGCGCACAACAGAGGGGGGCAGTTTTCCTTCACCAGCCTTCTCAAGCAGCATAAGGATGTGACTTGTATTCAATCCCTGCTCATTTGCGATCTGGAGCGCGCTGGGCGTAAGTCGAAAATGGTGGCCAAGCCGGTCTGGCGCATCCCAGGCGGAAATTCTGGCAATCTGGTAGCGGGTGACCCGGTCGGCGCCGCGCGGCACGATCAGCTCTGCGTTGGCCTGGACGGTGATTTTCGAATCGGGATCCTCAACATGGAGCGGGCTATCGGGATCGAAAAGTGTCCCCCAGGCTGACGTCAAACGGAAACTGGTGACCGGCGCGCCTTTCTCAACTCGCCCGATATCCGCCATCCCCAGCCAATGAATGGGTCCTTCAATGAGAAAACGCAAGAACGCCCCATCGACAGAGTCCCAATGCTCAATCCCATTGAGGAATGCCCCGCTCGCGTCCTGAAGGTACCAGGATTCGAAGTCACTTCCGGGGCGTTGGAAAGCAGGATGACTCCGTTTAACATCGGCCAGGAATGCGGGAAGATCCCACCACTCGCCGATGGGCAGAGAGCGGAGTAGATCGAGGGCTGCCGTGCGCGAGATCCTCGCGTCATTTGGCCAATTTGTGGATGCGAACTGCAGGTGCGGGAGTGCGGCCAGGTCGTTCCATCTGACCGTATCCCTCCAGGCGGTGATCAAAGTCTGCAAGGCCTGTGAGCGAGAAGCTTCCAGAAACGGGCCAACATGATCGGGCGCTGGCGCGAATGAGCCAGGTTCGAGCAAATGCGTGTCAATCAGCAACTGCACAAGTAAATCGATCGAGGCTCTCCGGTAGAGATACTCGCAGAGCTGCGAACGCCGGTCGAGCCTTAGCGGAATGTGCTCTGGCGGCTGTTTGCGAAAGGCGGCCAGGAGAGTTGTCGCATCATCCACAGCGCTGGTGTCGGCATGCTCGATCAGCGCAGCGGGCTCCGTCCGGTTTCCTAATGGATCGCGTGCGTTCTCCTCATCCTCATCGATGAGACGTTGGATATCCGCAGGCAGGTAGATGAATTCCTGAGGCCCGACTGGGCTATCGGCGAATGCTCTGCCTAAGAGTCCGCGGTACCAGAGGATCTCAAGAGCAGATACAGGTTGGCGCCACGGCAGTTCACGGTCCCGCCGACCGGGACCCATCTCTCTGAGCGGTCCGTAGGTTCGGTCTATCTGGGCAAAAGGAGCATTGCCGCCCTCCATGATGAGATGATCGAGGAGTTCACGGGCGTTTTCTGGGAGACTCTCGAGCATATCCTCGAGCTGCGCCGGATCGGCCATGTGCTCGACCAGTTCCTGAGCAATCTCGTTGTTTGAGCCAGAGGGTGATTCCAGCCCCCACAATTCAGAAATCGCCCGCAAAAAGCCGACATCTCGATCCTGGAGAGTCCTGTGAAGTGTACGCATCGATCGTAGCCAGACTCAGAGCTTGGAGAAAGGTTATGTTATGACTTGCAGTTCTCCGGGGAGAACTCGCAGGTGCACTTCAGTCACGTCGGAGGCGAAGCCGGCGAATATCTCGCCATCCATATGGATGGTCACCGGGCTTTCCGAGCGCAGGGTGAGTTCTTTAAAGGATCCCATAACGACCGACTTAAAACGACCGTGGGTTCCCTTCATGACTTCGGGAATTAGTCGGAACATCATCGCCTTCGAGACCTTCTTGATCATGGCGTAATGCAGGATCCCGTCATCTGGACGGGCCTCGGGTGCGACGAAAAAGCCGCCGCCTTCACGTGGGCCATTGCAGGCGACAAACATGAGGGTTTCAGCCTCAAGTTCCTCGTTATCTGTTTTGATGTGCATCCGGGGTGAATCGAGTTTCTTCAGGATGGTCTGGATCACTGCCCATAGATACATCATGAAACCCTGAACGATGGTGATCCGGTATGAGTAGATCGTTACGGTGGCGTCAAAGCCGATGCCCAGCGTGTTGTCCCAATACTCAGTACGCCCGGAGCCATCGCGAATCTCTCCCAGATCGAGCGTGAGTGGTTCACCCACGAAGACGCGCTCCATGGCAGCTTCGGTATCATCCTGAATGCCGATCGAGCTGCCGAAATCATTACCCGAACCTATAGGAACGATCCCGAGCAGCGGGCGCCGCTCTTTCGGAACGCGCATGAGCCCATTGATCACCTCGTGTACCGTGCCATCGCCACCCACCGCAACGACGATGTCATAGCCATCCTTTGCGGCTTGCTCAGCCAGTTCGGTCGCGTGCGTTGGGTATTCTGTTGATGACCAGTTCCCGTCCCCCCACCTTTCGATGATCGGTTGGATCGCGGCGGCTTTATCCCACGATCGGCCTCGGTCGGAATGGGGATTAAAGACTAACTTAACACGTCGTGACATGACAGTTTCCTCCAGCCAGCAGAACTAGCACTTGCAGATAGGCATCTGTCGGGCGGATGGTAGCGGGATGGGTGCTGGATCGGAAAAGTGACTCTACATCTCACCGACCGGTTGTAGAAGGATCTGCATTGCGGATGCAGGTAGCACACAGTTCCGTGCCCATGGTGACAGGCTTAGCGGATTATAGTCGAATCCAGATATCTGAAAAGCGAGCGGAGATTGGTTTTTAAGGTTAACGTTGATTGACAGCAGGGTTTACAAGTTATAGAGTGTTAGTATCAAGAGCCCCAGGCCACCGATAGGCTGCATGCCTCTGTGCGCCGCGGCACCCTCCGGCCATTCTACCGGTCATCGTCAGGAACGAGATGGCTGCGAAGATAGCGCCGACCGACTGGAGGAACGCCCTTTCGCTGCGGCTAAAACACAGGAGAGCAACCGGCGCAAGCGGCAAAGCCGGCCGCCTCGAGGATGGCAGGGGGCTCGCCTCTTAATCAGCCAGATCCCTTCGTTTTGAAAAAAGGTAACGATATATATGCACGGATTCGCGGCGTGGATCGGGCTGTTTGTTCTAAACATCAAACCCGTGGCTGAGATCGGAAGGCAGCAGTTCTCGCAGCTCGGATAGAGCCTGATCCCGGGTTTGAAACAAGATCCCCCGGATTCCCAACTGTCTCGCCGCTTCGATGTTTTCTAGATTGTCGTCAATGAAGATACATTCGTGCGGTGAGACCTCGAGTCGTTCGAGCAAAATCCGGTAGATCTCTTCATCCGGTTTGGCGGTGCCTTCTTCGGCGGAAATGACGAGCAGATCGAATGCATCAGCCACCTGCAGTTCATGTTTCAGGTAAGATCGCAGATCGGGCCAGGCGTTCGATAACAGCGCGGTTTTGAGATATCCACGGATCGAGCGAGTCGCGTCGATGAGGCTGTGATCGAGTTGGTCCCCAGCCCAGAAGTCGCTGCGGAATTCAGCCATATTCTCCACGTCAAGATCAAGCTGCTCGGCTACAGAAATCCAGATATCCGCTGTGCTGGCTTCCCCAACGGTGGCCTGGCGGCTAGCAGTTCCATCGAACACGATGTCATGGAGTTCGCCGCTTCCCAGCCCCAATCTTTGCTCCCATTTGCGCCGGGGTTCATGGCTCTCTGTTCGTAAAAGCACACCGCCAAAATCCCACGTCAGCGCCTTGATTTCGTCTGCCACGCTCGCCTCCATGATGTGTCCATCCAACAGGATATCACGACTGGCGCCGAACCGGTTTGCGATAGTTCGTCATCGTGCGGATGCGCTTAAAGCCCTGCCGTTCGTACAGCTGCAGCGCCCCGCTGGGATTATTCGTATCCACCCCCAGGTTTGCTTCTTCCATGCCGCGCTGCTTGAGCAGTTTCAGGCTGCGAGCTAGCAGCGCGGTGGCAAGTCCACGCCGGCGCCAGGGGCGGCGCACGGAGATGTCCTCGGTGTAGCCGCGCTTGCGATTGAAGCGGTCATTCTCATCCTGACGGATGTAGTTTAAAACCATGCCGGCGACCTCATCACCCTCCCACGCTACCTGCCATAAATGTGGCTGAAATTCAGGACTCCCCATCCATTCCTGGATCATGTTTTCGGTGAGCGGGACGTGACCCC
>CBFDDM010000010.1:0-46228 GCA_965603565.1 uncultured Anaerolineales bacterium
GTGGCGCAACCATGGATCCTCTGATTTTCGTCCTTGCCACCAAGCCCAGGCCACAACAATGGCTTGTATCACAAGGAAACTCGCTCGGTAGCGCGGATTATCCCATTGGTAGCTAGGAGCACGGTATGAGGCGACTAATGCCGAAACCCACACAAAACTAATCAAGAAGGTATTCAGATGTCGCCAACCCAGCTTCCGCACGGAAGCGAAGGTAGCATAAATCAGAAGCGGTAAAAGGATAAACCAACCCAGGCTTCTCCAGATCGCGATGCTTTTCCAGAGAACCGCGCCTGGCGCGACTAACGCAGCTGGGAGAAATGGCTGGACCAGGCCGAAGAGGACGAGAAATGGCAATTGAAGTGCATCCGGCATATCGGTAAGCAAGGTATCAATCCATACGGATTGCTCAGATACTCTGGTGATCCGCCAATCAGCCACTGCATTGCCTAACCAGGCCTGCACGATTTCAAATGGCGTACCCTCGATTGCCTCCAACGCGGACCAGGCCCGCGCCGCGAAAAACCCCGCCAGGAGCAGCACAACTAACCCGATAAGAAGAATGGCTGCCGACCTGCCTGATAGTTGACGATTTTCCCATAGCCAAATGAGCAACAATACAACCACGATCACGGCCACAAAAGGCGGGGAGATAGGCAACGTCAGTACGCCTATAGATATTAATATCCAGATCAGCCCATTGCGGACCTCACCATCCCGCAAGATAAAATATCCATACACACTGGCTGCAAACGCTGTGATTAGAAATGGCTCCCGCATCTGTGAGCCGCTTAAGAGTACGGCTTCAGGATAAACAGCCATAATCCAGGCGGCACCTTTAGCCACAGAATTGTTAAATAATCTACTGCCAGCTCCCCATGCGAAAATTACAGATAGCGAGGCTATTCCCGAAAGCAGTGTGACGGGCAGTAGTGGACGGTGCTCCTGGCCCCCCAGGTAGCGGTAGATGCCCGCACTCACAAAGAGCAACCCACCATACTGGTCACTCCGCTTCGGGTCGGTAAACGCCGAGGTTAGAGGGCTATCACCCCTGGCGCGTGCATACGCATCACTATCACGTTTATATGCATCCCAGTAGACATACCCGGCACGCTCTGCCTTCTCACCATATCCGTAGACCGGCAGTGCACGGTAGATTGCTAATCCGACACCCAGCCTGAGCAAGAAAGCTAAAACTGCGACTGCAAATAACCATCCAGCTTGATCGCTTTCTACAATCAGTTTCCATACGATGTAGATGAGCAAGAAGGAGATCGCTGCAAGCACGGAATAAGCCAGCCAACCCTGCAGAATTAACCCAACGCCATCTAGCGAGGCCATGGTCAGCCCGATGCCTGCTGATGCCGCAAGCCATAAGAGTACTAAAACTGGTTTGTCCCTGAGCAGACTCATTGAGCTTTGACCAATCTTTGTCGCATGGAATATACACTGCGAACTACGGAATAGATGACGAACATTTGCAGCGGCACCAGAAAACGGGGGTTATCACCATGCTCAAAAATGGACTGGAGAATTGAGGTCCAAGCAATGAAACCTCCGACCAGGATAAGCATGGGATCGATTTTAACCCAATTGCGTACTTTCTGGCTGATAACCAGCGCCGAGCCAATCAACAAAAAGGCAAAATTAGCCATAATCGCAAGCCCCCGGCCCAGGAGCACCCAGATCTGCATAGCCGAACGCATTACCGTATTTGAGATCAGATCCGCACGCCAGTAAACGGGCGCTTTCCAGAACCAGAGCCATCCCTCTGCCACGTTGGCAGCATATCCCACGGGATGTTCACGGATCAGCTTCCAAGAAAGATCAGTAAGCTGCCGCGAGAGTTCGTAGAAACTCATGCCTGTCGCCTCGGTAAGCGCAGGTACAGCCTGCCATATGGCGTTATTTTGAGAACCGCGCGTTGCAATTTGTTCATCGCGGTATTCGATATAGACATCGCGTATCGTGCCATATTCGTCGGGCAGATCTTCGAAGAATTCACCGCTGTGCTGAACCATGCTGAAGCCGCCGATGGCGGTGGGCGAGATCACGTGGTAGTGATTTTTCATATAGTAGAGCCATCCACCCTGCAGGATGAGCGGGAGTAACGCATATATACCCACACCCACGAACCTCTTCTTCCAACCCGGACCACCTGCGAACCAGATGAATGGCAATACCCACAGCGTAAGTGGAAAAAAAATCGGCCGTACCAATCCCACCGTACTGGCAATAAGCCCCAGTAAACCGGCAAGCGTATATTTCCATTGAGGCTTTTCGATCCGACTGTAAGCGACAAACAGCCCAATCGTCAGCGAGATGAGAAATAACGTCAGAGACTCGGTGAGCAGATTCGCTTCAAAAAATAGGCTGGCGGGAAAAACAGCCTGCAGCCCTCCTACGAGGAAACCCATGCGTATGCTTTCCGTTGTCTTCCATGTGATCCAGAAAAGGGCTGAAGCCGTTAATACCCCCAGGACTATTTGAGCTGCCCAGATCGCATCCGGGTCTGACCTGAGTAAAGCAATGAAGAGCGGGTAACCGGGCACCCGTGACCCATCGTAGCCAGACAAAGTGAAATCCTTAAGTGCTTCAGCAATCCGAAAATAAGCGCCGCTATCGCTGTACTGAATTGGTTCGTAGACCGCCCAAAGGGCAGCACGCAGGATCAGGCTCAAAGCAATCACAGCAAAGAGCCAAATCAAAGCAGTCCGGTTACGCCCTTGTCTGTCAGCCTTCTCCGCCATCAGATCCAATCGATAAACCCCTCAAAGCTCGTTCAGCACGCGATTCCCAACTGTACTTATGCACTTCGTTTCTGCTGGCCTTTGCGATCTTTCTCCGTAGATCCTGATCGTCAATTAGCTCCCTCAAGGCCTGGTTCCATGCATCAACATCCTCTGGTGGAGCAAACATGGCGATATCTTGATGCAGGACTTCCCTCAGTACCGGCAGGTCGCTGGAAAGGATTGGCCGCCCCGCCGCCATGTACTCAAACACCTTCATCGGGCTCGCAAATTTCTCCGTATTTGCCCCACTGCTCACGAGGATCTTCTTCTCGTAAGGCATCACCAGAATATCACTGGCCGCTTGATAGAGTGGGAGTTCCTCCTGACTCTTAAAACCCGCAAGAAGAATATTATTAACCCCCTCAGCACTCAGGATCTCCCTCCAGGACTGGATTGCTTCCTCTGTTCCACCAACCCATAAGAATTGAATCTCTGGATTGCGTTTTGCGAGTTCGTAAAGCAGTTCAACCCCTCTCCCCGGATACAGATGCCCTGTATAACCAACAGTCAACACATCCCGATACCCCAAGTGCCGCCTTGCTTCAGACGGTTCAGGGATATCGCGATAACCATCAAGATCCACACCACTCCGGATGACAAGACTGTCGCAGCGAAATCGTGATAACCGATAATGTTTCTCCAACCACATCTCGAGTGACTCTGAAATCGGGAGGATGCGTTCAAGACCCCGCCCGCGGAGCATCAGACGAAAAAGCGTCGGACCGAAAGTCCCCCGCGGCCGATCATGCACCTCAAAGAGCGTTTTTTGGTTAATTAGCGATGCGAAACTTGCGGATTGCAGCGGCCAAGCATACATGAGATCAGCCCCCCACTCACGTGCTTCCATGACCGCTTTTACCCCGAAGTCATAACGTCGCAGCCACCTCACTGTAAGTATCCAAGCTAGATCAAATGATTGCTTCAGTCGATATTGTTCAGAAAGCGCCTCCCAACCCACCTCTGGATCTTTGCCCGGAAGCCAGAGCTTCACCTCATGACCCAGAGTTCTAAATGCCTGACACACCTTCATCACGCGAATCGAGTTCGCTTTCCGTGAAGGAACTTCGGAGGCTGCGATACACGCGATGCGCATCATGTTAAACCCTGAGCGGGTGGGGGGACAGATTCAGCTTTGCGGATTGTTTGCAGCGCTTTGGAAACGAGAACGACTGAACTGAACAGGAAGAATGCGGAAAGCAGTGCCGACATGCCTAGCGCACCAAATTGTGGAACCAGGAAAACGATCCCAACGACTTTCAACAGCGCACCGACAAAATGTACTTTGGTGGGAAATTCCGGTAAACCCAACGGGAGCAGCACCGACCGGTTCCAATAGAAGATGTTTACCGCAATCCCTCCCACGAGCATAATAAGCAGGCAGAGATAGGATGTCGGTAGAAAATTGAGTCCGTAAAGTCCAACCACCCAACGCCCGAAAACGACCAGACCGAGTGCGGCTGGGAGTGTCCAGGCAGCAGAAATCAGGCTTCCGCTCCGGAGAAGGTAGCGCACATTCATCCAGCGACGATTGGCAATTTCGGTTGCGACCTCCTTGTAAGTCGTTTGTATTAGCGGACTGACTGGAATGAGGATGACATTAAGAATCGCTTTGGCGATCTTGTAATAACCTGCCTGGAGCGGAGAGGTAAATGCCCCCAGCCAGAGCTCATCACTATCACGCGTGATCAGGTTTAATGTCCCCGATATATTTGTACTGAGCGCAAAACGAATTAGATCACGCGAGTCGTCCCTGAGCGATTTGAGGGGCGACCGCCACCAACCTGCACCCCAGGCACGACGTGCCTGCCAAATTGCGAGTGCGGTCAGGCTCATCGCCAGGATTATTTTGCCAATTAAATAAGCGCTCACAACCATGACAATGTTGCCACTGGTGACAAACGCGAACACGATTAAGCCCAGAGTAACCACGCTCTGGGCTACCATCACAAACGCGATCCATCGGAATCGGTTGAAGTACTGAAGAAGCCCGGTAGAGCTCTCTGCAATCAGATTGGCGATCACTGATAACCCATAGAAAGCGTATAAATTCGCCAGGCCAGGATCGTGCGAGAAGATCTCTGCTCCAAGTGGAGCCAGTATGATGATGAGGATGAAAGCTAAAACGGAACCGGAGAACTCAACGAGGGCGGCAGCTTTAAAGGTTGCAGCTGCCTTGATTGGGTCTTCCCTGGCTTCGTACTTACCGACATAGCTGACGACGAGTTCGGACATCCTGAATGACGTTAGCCGATTGATATTGCTCGAAAACAGCGTGATCAATCCGACATTCCCAAGTCCTACAGGTCCTAATAATCGGGCCGCCAGTACGCCCTGAGCCATGCTGAGGGCAGCAGAAATCGTCTGTGCACTGAACAGGTAGCCTGTGTTGCGGATGACTCGTTTTAAAAGCGGGTGGGAGAGGAAGCGCTGGAGCATGCCTGCACCCCAGCGAAAGAATGATTGCAGCATGGCGCTAATCTGTGGTCGGCACCGTCTTGGCCCACTCGCGTTCCTGCAGGTACCAGGCGACGGTCAGGTCCAAGCCCTGTTCCAATTTTGTGCGCGGCTGCCAATCCAGCAGTTCATGCGCCTTGCTGATATCCGCCCATGTAGCGGGCATATCTCCGGGCGCCGGTGGGTATCGCTCGATCCTCGCTTCTTTGCCCAACCGAGCTTCGATCAACCCGATCAAGAAATTCATCTTCACCGGCCGATCTCCGCCCAGATTAATGACCTCATAACCAGCCGGGCGAAGCGCTGCGACCGTGCCGCGGGCGATGTCTTCGACGAACGTGAAATCGCGCTCCTGCTCGCCATCGCCATAAAGAATTAACGCTCGTTCTTCCGCGATCCACTGCACGAAGCGGAAGATACTCATGTCCGGCCGGCCTGCCGGTCCATAGACTGTAAAGTAGCGCAGCACGGTGATGTCCATATCGTGCAGGTGGTGATACGAATGGCAGAGCGACTCCACCGCGCCCTTCGAGGCAGCGTAGGGGGAGAGCGGCCTGCTTGTGTCGGCATCCTCCCGGTACGGACGCGGGTTATTCAAACCGTAGAGGCTCGAGGTGGAGGCCTGCACAAATTTCGACACTTTGTTCTCTTTTGCAAGATTTAAAACATTGAGAGCGCCGAGCACATTCGCTTCGAAATATATTCGCGGGGTACGCACGCTCGGCCTCACTCCCGCTCGTGCTGCCAGATTGATGACGCCGTCGTATTCACGCTCACCCCAGGCCATTACCAGCGCCTCGCGGTCGATAATATCCACTTTCTTAAAGGTGAAGCTTTCTTTGCCAACCAGTCGCTTGAGTCGCCAATCTTTCAAACGCGGGTCATAGGCGTCATTGAGGTTGTCTACTCCGACAACCTGATGTCCCGCCTCAAGCAGGTCCTGTGCTACGTACGCGCCGATGAAACCGGCGCAGCCGGTTATGAAATAGGTTCCCATCAGATCGTCTCGATATGCTCACGTAAAATGCCGCGTGTACGGAAAGCGTTGCGCGTATCAAAAATCAGTTTGGCCTCCTTGGCGATGCGATCGTAATCGAAGTCAGCGTGATCGGTGATCAGCACCACCAGATCGACATCTCCGATCGCTGTGAACAAGTCCTCAATCGATTCCATCTGCCAGCCTTCGTGATCTAAACCAGGTACATGTGGATCATAATATTGCACCTGAGCGCCTTGATCACGAAGCATACCGATCACATCCAGCGCCGGCGATTCGCGCACATCGGAAACGTCCGGCTTGTACGCCGCGCCTAGCACGAGGATCTTCGAGCCTTTGACCGATTTTTCCGCCTCGTTCATCACCGCCTGCACTCGCTGGATCACGTAACGCGGCATGTTGGTGTTGATCTCGCTCGCCAACTCTATAAAACGGGCGTTGTACTTCACGCTCTTTAATTTCCACGAAAGGTACAGTGGATCGATAGGGATACAGTGGCCTCCCAAACCGGGTCCGGGCGTGAACTTCATGAAGCCGAACGGCTTCGAGGCAGCTGCGTCGATTACTTCCCACACATCGATCCCCAACCGCTCACACATCAACGCCAGCTCATTCACCAGCCCGATGTTGACCGCCCGGAAGGTGTTTTCTAGCAGTTTGGCCATCTCGGCCACTTCGGATGAAGAAACCTCGATGACCGACTGCATCGCCTGGCCGTACATCGCCCCAGAAACCTTGGTGCATGTCGGTGTGATGCCCCCGACAACTTTGGGCGTGTTTACCGTAGTGTGATCTTCGCGGCCGGGATCGACTCTCTCAGGTGAGAACGCCAGGAAGATGTCCTCGCCAACGACTAGCCCGGTCGATTCAAGCGCCGGCTGGACCATCTCGCGCGTCGTGCCTGGATAGGTCGTCGATTCCAGCACCACGACCAACTCAGGATGCAAGATCTCCTTTAGTGACTCCGCGACGGACACGATGTAAGAAAGATCGGGATCGCCGGTCTTGCGCAGCGGTGTGGGGACACAGATGCTGATACCCTGCACCTCACGCAGATCGTTGTAGTCCATCGTCGCTTGCAGCATCCCTGCTTCAACGTGCTTTGAAAGCACGTCTGTGGGGACATCCTCGATGTAACTGCGACCTTCTTTGATCGCCGCCACTTTTTCGGGATCAGCATCCAAACCGATAACATGATAGCCAGCATCTGCGAGCACAATCGCCAGAGGAAGACCAACATATCCAAGACCAATCACACCGATCGTGGCATCGCCTCGCACGAATCGCTCCAGGAGCGTTTTCGCTGCAGGCGGCATGGTAACTTTGTCATTCGTCATTCGTTAATTCTCCAACAAAGGGTGAATCTAGAACAGGCTCAGCTGTTCCGGATCAGATGGCGTGTCTTCCTCAATTTCCTGTACAGGGGTCTTGCCTTCTATCAAACCAGGTAACATGGCAAAATCCGCCTGGACCGTCTCACGCAGCGAGGGTTGATGCAAAGCAGCTGCGGGGTGGTACATCGGCACGATCAAACGACCATCGAGTTCCGCCGGCTGACCGTGAATCCTGGAAATGCGGGCGTCTGGAAAGTAGCGCGCCATCGAGAAGCGGCCCAGCGTGATGATGACTTTCGGATCGACCGCTTCAATCTGCCGCTCTAGATATTTTGAGCAGGCTTCAATCTCCGGTTGCTCTGGATCTCTGTTGCCAGGAGGCCGACACTTCACCACATTGCAAATAAAGACATCCTCTCGGCTCATGCCAATTCCAGCGAGCAATTCCTCCAGAAATCTTCCAGCGGCACCCACGAATGGGCGCCCTTGCTCGTTTTCATGAAAACCAGGGCCCTCTCCGATAAACATGAGGTCCGCATCAGCCGGACCCTCACCGGGGACGGCGTTCTTCCTCGATAGGTGCAGCTTGCAGTCCACACAGACTGCCACTTCAGCTGCCACCGCCTCCAATGCTTTATTCGCGCCCACACTGAACCTCCCGAACCCCCTGCATCCATTCCACCACATCATACAGGATCATAACCAACGCATCTTCATCGTTATCCCGATAATATTCAGGCTTTCTCGAGTGGTGCTCAAATCCGAATCTCTCGTACATCGCAATCGCAGCCTTGTTCGATTCGCGGACTTCAAGAGAGACTTTTTCTGCCCCCTTTGAAGCGGCTGACCTCAACGCTGCCCCCAGCAGCTTGCTGCCTAGCCCCTTGCGCCGCAGAGACGCCTGCACTGCGATCGTGCTGATATGGGCTTCATCGATAATAAGCCAATAACCCAGGTAGCCGACAATTTTTCTGCCTCCTCCAGCCTCAACCTCAGCGACGAACAAATGGGATGAAGGGTTGCCAGCCAATTCTAATCGATAGGTCCGTTCCGACCAGGGGATAGGGAATGATTGCTTGTCGATCTCCACAACGGCAGGGATATCATCCAACGTCATCTTGCGGATGTGCAATGAGTTGGGAGGCATCAGATACCACCATCTGAACCGGTAGAGATGTAGATCGGTGAAAGCGTCCTCGGATCAGAATTCTCACCTTTTCGCCAGCGGTTCCAACCCAACTCGGCCAGGAATCCCGGACGCCTATGACAGTTCGCCGGCGAAGCCTGCTTGATATGGGCTTCCTTTCTGAGCAGCTTGCGCACCTCTTTGTTCAGCTCGCCGCAGACATAAGCTTCTTCGGAAATCACTTCTGGGAGCTGCTCCTGGCTGACCAACTGCAGCTCGCCATCCGATTGCCAGCCGGCGCGGCCCCATTTGTACCACATGCCAGCCACTCGACTGCGACCGGCTTCCAGCACGACGAAAAGCCGTGTGTCCAGCTTTGCCTGGGCTTCGGCTAAAACATCCATTGTGGGGATACCGATCAGTTCACGGCCCCCGGACAGTGCCAGACCTTTAGCAAGCGCTATACCGATCCGCAGCCCGGTGAAGGAACCAGGACCGGTCGCAACGGCAATGGCGCGCACATCCGCAGTTTTGTGCCCTACCCTGCGGAGAAGCAAACCAATCTCGGGGGCTAGCTCGACGGTCTGGTAACCGGGCCCCTGCCATGTGCATTCCGCCAGTACCCGTTCGCCGTCATAAAGTGCGATCCCGGTCATGCTTGTCGATGTGTCAATCGCCAGCAGCATCATCACTTCCCAAACGTCGCCTGACGGAAATCGTCGAGTAAGCGTTCATAACGGAGGCCCTGTGCGGTTACTCGCAAGCCACGTCGTAGTTCGTCCACCCATCTCAGTTCGATCCAGAGTCTCTCCTCAGGCAGAATGGGGAGTATCCGCTCAGGCCACTCGATCACCATTGGCCCGCGCCCTGTGAAGAGCTCCTCAATGCCCAGCAGCATCGCTTCGGTGGCGTTTTCAAGCCGGAACGCATCGACATGGTAAAAGACGCCACCATCGGCGCGACGGTACTCATTTATCAGAATGAATGTTGGGCTGGTGATTGGATCGAGCGATCCCCATCCCCGGGCGATACCCTGCACCATCGTCGTTTTCCCAGAGCCCAGGTCGCCGGAGAGCCCGACGATGTGACCGGGTTCAAGGAACTCCCCCAGGCGCACCCCAAAGCGCTGGGTCTGTTCAGGGCTATGACTGAGGAAATCGAGGCTCTGTCCTTCGAGAATTGGCATGTTAAGGCGCGATTATACGCCAGCGGATAGGGGCCTACAAGCATCGCCCTCCGGAATACTACTTCCATTCCCCTATAGAAAGTGCTAACATGTCCCCATGCGCGTGCTCGTCATCTCGGATATCCATGCAAATCTCACCGCGCTCGAAGCCGTGCTTGAATCGGCCCCGGAGCATGACGCCGTATGGTGTCTCGGTGATCTCGTCGGCTATGGCCCGGACCCTAACGAATGTGTTGATCGAGTGAGCAGCCTGGAAGAATTGGTCTGCCTGATCGGCAACCATGACCAGGCAGCCATGGATCAAATTCCGCGTTCGAGGTTCAACCGCGATGCCGGTTCGGTAATCGAGTGGACTAAGTCCGCGCTGACCGATGAAACGCGGGCATTCCTCGACACGCTGCCCAGCAAGGTCACGATGGATAACTTCACGCTTGCTCACGGCAGCCCCAACCAACCGGTGTGGGAATACATTCTCGATCCCGTCACGGCAGATCGGAATTTCGAGGAGATGAAGACGGACTATGCATTGGTCGGACACTCGCACCTGCCATTGATCTTCCAACAGCCGTTCGACACCTCCTACGCCACACTGCGCCCTATCCAATGGAATGAAGCCATGCAGCTCACCCCACGTATGATTCTCAACCCCGGATCGGTTGGCCAGCCACGCGACGGCGATCCGCGCGCCTCCTACGCGATCCTGGACACGGAAGCGGAGACGTGGGAAATGCGCCGTGCAGAATACGACGTTAATGAGGTGCAGCTCCGCATCCTCGAGGCGGGCTTACCCGAACGCCAGGCACTGCGGTTAATTGGTGGTTGGTAAGCTGGAACAAATCGAACCAGTTTCCCGTCTTTATGGGTAGCAGCACAATTACGAAGATGGGAGGAATCACACCATGAAAAAGATCCTGCTTCTCTCTACAATGATCATCAGCATGCTGTTCGTCGCAGCCTGCGCTGGCGCGGCGCCTCAATCTCGCGCCCCTGAACCCTCCTTCGTAGAAGGCGGTGCCTCCAGCGATATGGCCTTTGAAGCGGAGGTTGCTGAGGAATCCACATTCAGCGCCAATCGCGCTCCTCAGAGCCAGGTTGAACAGCGCCTGGTGATTCGCAATGCCAACCTTACGCTCGTCGTCGAAGACCCGGCGGCCTCAGTCGCAGAGATCAGCGCACTGGCCGACTCGATGGGCGGATTTGTCGTTTCATCGAACGTCTACGAATCGACCTTCGAGCAGAACGTGCGTGCAACCCGCGCCAGCATCACCGTGCGCATCCCGGCAGAGCGTTTGAACGAAGCGCTCTCCGAGATCAAGGCGGATGCATTTGAAGTTCGCTCTGAAAACATCAGCGGACAGGACGTCACACAGGAATACACCGACCTGCAGTCCCGTCTCCGCAACCTCGAGGCAGCCGAAGCAGAGCTCCGCGAGATCATGGGATCGCTCAATAAAGCCGAGGATGTGCTGCGCGTTTATGAAAACCTGCGCCAGGTTCGCGAGGAGATCGAAATCATCAAAGGCCGCATCCAGTACTTCGAGCAATCCGCTCGGCTTTCAGCGGTGACGATCGAACTCCTGCCTGACGTCGTCTCTCAGCCACTGCAAATCGGTCGTTGGCAGCCACAAGGTACCGCCAAAGAGGCGCTCGAAACCGTAATCCGGGCGTTCCAATTCCTGGCAGATGCCGCCATCTGGTTCATCATTCTGGTGCTGCCGATCCTGCTCGTGCTCTCGCTGCCATTCTGGGTCATCCGCTGGTTAATTATCCGACGCCGGAACCGCAAGCAGGTGCAGCAATCGAAAGAAGAATAGCAGCACGCATAGAATCAGAAAGGGCTCGCAAAATTTGCGAGCCCTTTTTCGTGTCTTTCGTGTACTTCACGAAATCTGGATCGCGCTGCGAACTCTCGCCGCCAGATCCCCGAATTCCCTGGTGTATGTCAGCTCGAGCGATCGCGGCCTTTTCAGATCAACAGGTTGATCCAGGACAATCGAGGCGGGGCGCTCGCTCAGGACTAAAACCCGATCGGCCAACAGGACCGCCTCAGAGATCGAGTGTGTCACCATCACAACGGTGCTTTTCGATGCCTCCCAGATCCGCAGCAGCTCGGTGCCCATCCGCTCGCGCGTGAGCGCATCCAGCTGCCCGAAAGGCTCATCTAGAAGCAGCAAATCAGGCTGATGCGCTAGAGCGCGTGCGATCGCAACGCGCTGGGCCATGCCCCCCGAAAGATCGCGCGGGAGCGTCTCTTCAAAGCCCGTTAAACCGACTAAATCGATCAGTTCCCCGCAGCGTCGATCGATCTCTTCGGGCGAAGCACCGGTAATTTCCAGCGGCAGGCAAATATTATCGACCGCTGACCTCCAGGGCATCAAGTTCGACTCCTGAAAAACGAAACCGATCCTGCGCCTCGGTCTCGAGAGGGCCTCGCCTTCAAACAGCACCTGGCCCCGGGTCGGCTCCAACAACCCGCCCAGTACCCGTAGCAGCGTCGTTTTCCCACAGCCTGACGGCCCGACAAAACAAACGAAATCGTTTTCGGCGACGGTGAGTGAGATGCCCTCCAGGACGCTTAACCCAAGCTCGCCGTCCGGGAAGGTGACATATACGTTTTCGGCTTCGAGGATCGCGTTTTGTTCTGTCATTTATCAGGGTAGATATTCGTTTGTGAACGCTTCATCCAGATCGACCGGCTCGGTTAGCAGCTCCATATCCAGCAGAACCGCCTGCATATTCTCCCAGGCTTCGGCATCCGAAAAACCGATGCGCCCATCCTGCCAGAAAGGCAAGCTCCGCTGCAGGACTTCACGCTGTACTTCCGTGTTTCCTTCAGCCAGCCCTTCAACATAAGTTTTTGAGACCTCGAAAGCCTCCCCGGGATCTTCGACTGTCGCCTCGATGCCCTCGATCAACGCTGCCACCATGCTTCGAACCAGATCCGGATCCTCACGCAGAGTTTTCTCGTTGGTAATTAAACCGTTCGATGCCAGATGGACATGATCGGCGACCTTAATCACGTTGACTGGCATGCCCAGTTCTTCGAGCTGCACCGGCTCGTTGTTGGCGTAAATCACCACCGCCTCATCGAGCTCCTGTGAAAGTGCCTCGACCTGTGTATAACCGATCGAGTCGAGCGTGACATCTGCCTCCGTCAATCCGGCCGAATCAAGCAATGCCCGGAAACCAATATACGACGCACCAAACAATCCGGGGATGCCAATGCGCTTGCCTTCGAGGTCCGCAGGTTCCGTGATACCGCTGCCTTCCGGAGCGGCGACAGCGACGGGATAATCCTGCCACCACGCCATGACGTACACGACCGGTAGACCCTGGGCGCGGGCAAGCAGTACCTGCTCGCCCGATGCGATCGCAAATTTGAGTTCATCTACGCCCACAAGCTGCACGGCTTCTGTCTCTGGAAGATGATTAAAGACGATATCGAGCCCCTGTTCTTCAGCAAAGCCCTGCTGAACTGCCATATACATCGGGGCAAATTGAATATCCGGCCTGAAGCCCATCGTCAAGTTCACGGTTTCAAATGGTTGCTGATCATCGAGAGCGGCCGGTCCACAGGCGGTGAGCGCCAATAACAGCAGGAGAAGGGTCATGGAAAGCTTACGCATTGAGAGAGTTCCTTTCTAGTTGTTTGCCGACGGCTCGCGCCATCGTAAAAACCACCATTCCAATGCAGCGACGAATGTGAATAACGCCAGCGCAAGAAAGACCAATGTGATTACCGCCACGTAAACCAGTGTCGTGTCATAAACTCCTCGACCGATGTTAATTAGAAACCCGAGGCCTTGATCCGCACCGACGAGCTCACCAACCACAGCCCCGATAACCGATAGCGTCGCGCCGATCTTGAGCCCACCGAGCAGGACTGGCAGGGCGGCGGGGATCTCCAGCTTGGTAAAAATTTGCCAGCGAGTCGCCCTGAGCGAACGCATCAGGTCATAGAGATCATGCGGCACAGAGCGCACACCCACAATCGTGTTTATCAGAATGGGAAAGAACACGATCAGCGCGCTGATCATCACTTTCGAGATGCGCCCCGGTCCAAACCAGATCACCAGCAATGGTGCGATAGCAACGACCGGGATGGACTGTGAGGCGACGATATAAGGTGAGAGAATGCGTTCAACCGTCTTCGACTTCGCTAACAGGTAACCCAGAGCCGTCGCGACGACGAAGCCCAGCAATAACCCTCCGAGTACTTCCGTCAATGTGGTCGTTGTGTGGCGCAGCAGCGTGCCATCTCGCACCGCCACCAGCAACCTTCGGGCAACCGCTTCCGGTTCGGGCAGGATGAAGACTGGCAAACCACTCCAACGGCTGGCCGCCTTCCAGAGCAGGTATGCGATCAGGATCGACAGCGGCACCGTCCACAGCGGGTACCGTCTCCGGCGCCTGCCGGCATTTATTTCCGTTTCAGTCTTTGATTTTTGGTCCCAGATGGCCATCTAAAACGCCCCGCAGATTCCACGGGGCAGAGGCAGGAGATGAGCATCTCCCAAAGAAAACAGCTCCGAAGAAATAAATCCCCGGAGCAGCGCATTGTGACCCAGCGCGTGTACGCATAGGTCAACCGCCTTCTATCATCCGGACTATACCGTCGGCCCCGGAGTTACACCGGATCCTGCGCTCAATCGCGCTCGCGGGCTCTCACCGCCGGTCGGGAATGGAGCCTCAGCTCGCACCCTGCCCCGAAGGCTGTTTCATCAAATTGTCAATCAGATTATACGACATAAGCGCTGGTCATGAATCATTCCAGCTTCTGCCGAACGTCATATCCCGAATCACAGGGAGAAGAGAAAAGGACCCGTAAGGTCCTCTCAATTAACTGCTCTAGAGCGGCTAGACGTTCAGTTCTTTGATATCCCCCGTGCTCATGAATATCACCCTTTCGGCGATATTCGTCACTCGATCACCGATGCGCTCCAGGTTATGCGCAGTCCACAGTAAATACGTCGCCCGTTCCACCCCCTCCGGGTTGTTGGCCATAATCCCTACGAGTTCATCAAAAATGGCACGGTAGAGATAATCCATCTCCTCATCGCGCGGCGCAATTGCTTTCGCAGCTCCAGAGTCCACATCGACGAACGCCTTGAGGCTTCCCCGCAGCATCTCCAGGGCCACCTTCGCCATTCTCGGTATGTCGATCAATGGTTTAAGTAGCGGCTGGTCGCCCATGCGTATGACGGTTTTTGCGATGCCAGAAGCATGATCGCCCATGCGTTCCAGGTCCACCACGATGTTCATGGACGCGATGACCGCGCGCAAGTCGCTGGCAGCTGGTTGTTGGGTCGCGATCAGCGCAAGACAAGCTTCCTCGATTTCGAAACGAAGCTCATTGATGTGCTCATCGTTGTCGATGACTTCCTGGGCGAGGATGATGTCCCTGTTTTGCAGGCAAGTAAGTGAGTTCTGAATGGCTTCATCGATCATCGCGCCCAGCTTCAAGACCGAATCAACGATGCTGCTGAATGTCTGATCGTAGCGTGCTCGTAGGTTGCTATCCATCCTCACTTCTCCTATGGAAATTAACCAACCCTGCCGGTCACGTAGGCTTCTGTCCGCTCCTGCTTTGGTCGTGTGAAGATGCGATCAGTATCGTCAAACTCGACCAGTTCACCCAACCAAAACAGCCCGGTCATATCTGACACTCTGGCGGCTTGCTGCATATTATGGGTCACAACCACAATGGTGTAATCATCCTTCAATGCAGTCATCAGGTTTTCAATCTCGAGCGTTGCAATTGGATCCAGCGCGGAGGTGGGTTCGTCCATCAGGATAATCTCGGGTTCGACCGCCAATGCCCTGGCGATACATAATCGCTGCTGTTCCCCGAGCGAAAGACCGAAAGCGTTATCCTGGAGCTTGTCTTTCACATCGTCCCATAAGGCGGCCTGCGTGAGTGAAGCCTCCACCCGCACCTCTTCATCCACACGTCCCTTAACGAGCCCCATGATGCGTGGCCCAAACGCGACATTGTCATATACGCTCTGCGGAAACGGATTGGGTTTCTGAAACACCATGCCGACTTTCTGGCGAAGGTCGACTGGATCTATTTCGGACTTGTAGATATCGATCCCATCGATCAAGACCTCGCCTTCAAGCCATGTCCCGGAGATCGTGTCGTTCATCCGATTCAGGCAGCGCAAGAAAGTCGACTTCCCGCATCCGGAAGGGCCAATCAAAGCGGTGATCTCCTGCTCGCGCATGTCTATCGATATTGAGCTGAGCGCTTTGACTTCTCCATAATAAAAATCAAGGTCGCGAACAGCGATCTTGGCCAGGGTGCTTTGCATCTCCATCACTGCCGATTGTACACTATGAAACGTCAGGGGGAACCAGACGCAGAGACGTGAGATCATAAACCACTGGGCAAAACAATATCAGCGCGTATAATCACCCCTATGTTCCGTACATTAACCTGGAAAAGTTCCTTGCTGATCGCCATATCCGTTATCGCCTTGTGGGGTTGCTCGCGGGCTCCAGAAGGAGAAACGGCTTCCGGCGCCCCTTCGAGCAGCATCGTCAATAAAGGCTCAGACACGATCGTTAATCTCGCCCTGGCCTGGGCAGAGGCTTATCAGGCACTGCATCCCGAGATACGCATCTCAGTCACCGGTGGGGGTTCTGGCACGGGCATCGCTGCTCTAATCAACAACACGGTCGATATCGCCAATGCTTCGCGCGCGATGAAACCCGATGAGATCGACCAGGCACAGTCTCAGGGGATGAACCCGGTCGAGTTCGTCATTGCACGTGATGCAATTGCGATCATCGTTAATCATGCTAATCCTGTTCAAGTTCTCACACTGCAGCAGATTTCGGATATCTACAGCGGCAAGATCAACAATTGGCAGGAACTCGGCGGTGAGGACCGCCCAGTTGTACGCCTGTCTAGAGA
Organism: uncultured Anaerolineales bacterium; assembly: GCA_965603565.1. Taxonomy (GTDB): domain Bacteria; phylum Chloroflexota; class Anaerolineae; order Anaerolineales; family E44-bin32; genus E44-bin32. The sequence continues at coordinate 16,803 of CBFDDM010000010.1, forward strand.
AACCAACTCCGGAACGCACGTATACTTTCTGGAGAACGTCCTTCGATTAGGTCAAAAAGATAATCGCACACTGTTCTCTCCCGACACGCTGCTTTTGCCATCATCCGAAGGCATCACCTCTGAGGTCCGTCAGAACCCTAACGCGATCGGCTACGATGGATTAGGATACGTGACGGACGAGGTCAAAGTGCTCGCCGTCGCCCCAAACGCAGACGCCGAATTCATTTTTCCATCCGCAGAGACGGTAAACTCACTGGCTTACCCGATCGCCCGTGACCTCTATATGTACACTGCGGACGAGCCAGAAGGGGTGGTCGCCCAATATCTCGAGTGGATTCTGAGTGATGATGCTCAGGATATCGTTCAGGAACTCGGTTTTGTCCCAATAAGGCCTTAATCATGCGTCCCATTGGATGGGTAGAAATCGTCATCACAACATTGATCAAGGTCGCGGGCTACTCCGCCATCATCTTTGTGACCTTGATCTTTACATTCCTACTGCGCGAGGGTGCGCCGACGATCTTTGAAGTGCCTTTGCGGACACTGGCTCAGCTGCGCTGGTATCCAATCGAAGAGTATTACGGCATCCTCCCCTTGATCGGGGGCAGTCTGATTGTGACATTCGGGGCTGCCCTTTTCGCAGTCCCGCTCGGGATCGCTTCAGCAGTTTACATCGCCGAGATCGCACCACGATGGGCGCGCGAGCTCCTGAAACCGTTGGTTGAGATTCTGGGCGGTCTTCCATCAGTGATGTTGGGTTTCATAGGCATCTTGATCATCGCCCCCTTTATCCGCGTGGCGCTAAATATACCCACCGGTCTGACCGCCTTCACGGGCGCATTAATTTTAGGGGGCATGGCTGTTCCGACGATTGTCAGCGTAGCCGAAGACGCACTCGACGCCGTGCCAAGGACGTACCGCGACGCCTCGCTTGCCATGGGCGCGACCCCATGGCAGACGATATGGCGTGTGACCCTGCCGGCCGCCAGGTCCGGCGTGCTGACGGGTGTGATGCTGGGTATCGGACGAGCAATCGGTGAGACCATGACGGTCATGATGGTCACGGGTAACGCACCGGTATTCCCAACCCGGCTTCGTTCTCTCTTCATGCCGGCACGCACAATGACCGCGACGATCGCCGCCGAAATGGGCGAGGTCGCCAATGGAAGTGTGCATTACCATGTGCTTTTCTTCATCGGGATTGTGCTCTTCCTGATATCGTTGATCGTCAACCTGACCGCTGCTCGCGTCGTTTTCAGGCAGAGGAAGCGAGCTGAACGCATACTCTCATAGATCGCATCGAACCGATACGATTGGTGAAAGAGTCATCCATTAGGTATGAGTAAACTGATAAACCTTGGATCGAGTTCGACACAAAAGCGGCGCGTTCAGCGCCTTGGCTATGGCGTCATGGCGCTCGCCACGCTTGCAACCGTGACGCCGATCGTATTAATCATCCTGCACATCTACTCGCAGGGTCTGCCGGCTATTTCATTAGAATTCCTGACCGATTTCCCGAGGGATGGCATGCGCGATGGCGGCATTCTTCCGGCGCTCATTGGAACGATCTGGCTGACAATCGGAACTGCCCTCGTCTCCGTGCCGCTCGGGATCGGCGCAGCGATCTATCTATCAGAATACGCCTCCGATAATCGCTGGACGCGGGCGATCCGTATAGCGATCATCAACCTGGCCGGCATCCCTTCCGTTGTTTACGGGCTCTTCGGCCTGGGGCTCTTTGTGCTCTTTCTTCAGTTTGGCACCAGCATCATCGCTGGCTCACTTACCCTGGCGATTATGACCTTGCCAGTGATCATCAGCACGACCGAGGAAGCGCTACGTGCGGTTCCCAACAGCTTCCGCGTGGTCAGCATTTCGCTCGGCGGCACCCAGTGGCAGACCATCCGCCGGATCGTTCTCCCTCAGGCGCTGCCAGGGATCCTGACCGGTGTCATCCTCGGCCTAGAACGGGCTGCAGGCGAGACCGCACCTATCCTCTTCACCGTCGCCGCATTCTTCCTGCCAAGGCTGCCTTCATCAATATTTGATTCTACGATGGCCCTTCCCTACCACCTCTTCGTCATCTCCACCCAGGTGCCAGGCATGCCGGTCCAGATCCAGTACGGCACGGCGGTCGTGCTGCTCAGTTTCGTCTTGGGGATGAACGTCATTGCGACGATCATCCGCTCACGGGCACGAGCGAGGAGGCAGTGGTGACTCCCCCCATTTCACAACAAACCAACAGCCCTGATCCGACAAAAGCAGAAAACATGAGCGCTGATTACGAATTCGGTGACATCAAGATCCAGATAGAAGGTCTGAGTGTCCGCTACTCCGATGGCACAGAATCACTTCAGGATATCAATCTAGATATCCCTTCTCAACAGATAACTGTATTGTTCGGTCCATCCGGTGGTGGCAAATCAACATTGCTGCGCACGATCAACCGTCTAAATGATCTTGCCGACGTGGTCTCACTGGATGGCAGGGTACTTATCGACGATACCAATGTGCTCGACCCGAAATTAGATGTGATCGAATTAAGAAGGCGTGTCGGGATGGTCTTCGCCCGACCAGTCGTCCTGCCTATGTCAATCCGGGAAAATTTAACCTATGGGTTGGAATTGGGAGGCGAGCGTTCTCCTTCCCGCTTCGATGAAGCGGTCGAGCAGAGCCTGAGAGCCGCTGCGCTCTGGGAAGAGGTGCACGATCGATTGGATGATCCTGCGGTCTCCCTTTCGGGTGGCCAGCAACAGCGGCTTTGCCTGGCGCGTGTTCTGGCTCTCGAACCAGATGTGATTCTGCTCGATGAACCCACCTCAGGTCTAGACCCGATTTCAACCGGAAAGGTGGAAGGCTCCCTCCAGGAGCTAAAGAAAGATTACACCATCGTCCTGGTTCCCCACTCGATACAGCAAGCGGCAAGGGTTGCAGACCATGCTGCATTTTTCCTGGGAGGACGGATGGTCGAGTTCGGGATCGGCAAAAGGCTTTTTGTCAACCCGCAAGACACACGTACTCAGGATTATGTAGAAGGTCGTTTTGGATAACTCTCAACCTCAGATCGAAACCTGAACACACTTGTGGTTGTTTCGATGCTCGTCTTTCTACGAAGATTGCCAGATCCCTTCCATCTCACTCTACCGGCAGGGACGCGGAGGCTGCACTTCGGGTGGCTTCTTGCCCTGACAGTTTGCGTGGCAGCCTGCTCTACCCCTGCCAGGATTGCACAACAGCTCCCCACTGAAACCGCTGCACAAACCGCACAGCCACCGGAAAAAGCCCAAACCGAAACGCCAGCACCGAATGCAACGCCAGCTATCTTGCCAACACCGACATCATCCAGCGCAGAGCCTGAAACAAGCTGCCCTGCGAGAATCGGGAGAGTCGAAAAATCGATCCTGCGTGATCCGCAGTTATTCCGGGACATGCCTTTCCGCGTGTATCTCCCCCCTTGCTACGGCGAAGACCCCAATCAGAGCTACCCGACGCTCTATCTCCTGCACGGATTGCAATCCACTGACGCTCAATGGGATGAATCGGGTGTGGACGAAACGGCCGATGCTTTGATCTCCTCCGGCACGCTGCCCCCGTTCATCATTGTCATGCCCTGGCACCGCACCGGTATCGACTTGACGCAGGCGATCCCCGAGATCCTGCTCCCTCATATCGAGCAGAACTATGCCGCTCGCCCCGATCGAGCCTACCGCGCCATCGGCGGCGTCTCCAAGGGTGGAGGGCAGGCGCTTGAGATCGGATTGAAGTACCCCCATCTCTTCGAGGCAGTCGGCATGCACAGCCCAGCCGTTCAATATCTTGACGCGGTCATCGTCGAATGGGCGCTCAACATTCCACCAGACGAGCGACCCACCCTATGGATCGACATCGGCTTGCGTGATTCACTCTACCCCGCAGCAGAATCACTGATTGACAAGCTGCAGGGCAATTCCATCCCGATCACGATCCAGATAAACGAAGGCGACCACCTCGCCGAATACTGGCAAGCCCACCTTGAGGGCTATCTCCGTTGGTACGCCTCCAATTGGCAAAGAGAGTCATTGAAAAATACGATCGAATAATCCCGTCTACTCCCAAAATGTAGCGGCACACGTCGATGCGCCCTTAAAAACCCGAACCCGTGCCTTGTGCTGCCATCACAATGCACGGGTTCGGGGAGGAGAATACAACCTTAATTTTGCATCTCCGCATGAGAAGAACCTGAGTATTCGCTTAATGTTTGATTAGAAAAACCTCAGACGTTATCCAGAACAAAATGAACCTGCTCAAGTGTGACGGGACCCTCCCTGAGCAGTTCAGGCGGGTATGCTGTGCAATCAAGCACTGTCGATGGACGCCCTCCCGGAGAGACGCCGCCGTCAACGACCAGCTCGATCTTGTCACCAAGCTCACTATAAACTTGCGAAGGCTCGGTAGCTTCGACCGCACCCGACAGGTTCGCGGAGGTGACCGCCAACGGACCAGCCGCCTGCATCAGTTCAAGCGCGACCGGGTGATCAGGCATTCGCACACCAAGTGTATCTGTGCTGCTAACGATCGAGGGTATAGAAGGCAGCTTTGAAAGGACAAGCGTCAGTGCACCTGGCCAGAATGTATCCATCAACGCATAGGCCCAATCGGGGAATTTTTGCGCAACCGTCACCAGATCTTCGGAAGAACCCAGCAGTATCGGGATCGCCTTGTCCACCGGGCGCCCCTTCGCCTGGTAAAGTCGGGCCACCGCTTCGGCCTGAAATGGATCAGCCCCAATCCCGTATACCGTGTCGGTTGGAAAGGCGACCACACCACCCGCCCTGATCACCTCCATGGCTGTAACTAGCCAATGTTTTTCATTAACGGACACAATCGCAGTCTTCATTGAATCAACTATTCCTGTCGACGATTAAGATCCGGTCCAGCCCGGCCAAATCCTTGCGCACCTCAGTCTTCCATCCTGGATGCACCGATTCAGCCAGATCTTTGACTCGTTCGCCGTGGGTCTCATCGATCTCGAGAACCATGCGTCCGCCAGGAGCCAGCAGGTTTTGCGCCTCCAGCAGCAAACAAGCGATGATTTTGAGGCCATCGGCACCCCCCTCCAGCGCCGTACGCGGCTCGCGCTTTGCAACATCCAACGAATCCAAACGCGCGCTGGGTATATAGGGAAGGTTAGCACAGATCAGGTCGAACTCACCTACGAGCGCCTCGAGCAGGTCTCCCACGAGCAAATCAATGCGATCCACGACATTGTGTGCTTCTGCATTCGCTCGCGCGATCTCTACCACGTCGAGGGACCGGTCGCTGGCGATCATCCTAAGTTCTGACATCTCCGCACAGAGCGTCACCGCGATGCAGCCCGATCCGGTTCCCACATCGACTGCCCGCCGCCGGTCTGGATATGCGCGCAGATATTCCAATGCCGCCTCGATGAGCAGCTCGGTCTCAGGTCTCGGGATCAGCACAACCGGCTCAACCGAAAACAATCGCCCATAAAACCAGCGCTCGCCGAGTACGTAAGGCAAGGCTTCGCCCTGCTGAACCCGCTCAACAGCGTGGTCGAAAGCCTGTTTGGCGGATTCATCCAATGGAAATTCGGGATGCGCCAGGAGCCATGACCGGTTGCGGCCAAGAACGTGAGCCATCAGAGTTTGAGCATCGAGTTTGGAGGTTTCTGTGACATCTCGCAGCTTGTTAGCTGCGGATTGAATCGCTTGTCCGAGTCGGCTTGATTCAGCCACGGTTTACTCGCCTAAGGCTTGCAGCCTCTCAGCTTCTTCCTGGGTCGCGAGCTCATCAATGAACTCAGTCAATTCACCGTCAAGAACGGTTGGAAGATTATGGGAGGTCAGCCCGATGCGGTGATCTGTGACACGCGATTGGGGGAAATTATAGGTCCTGATCTTCTCCGAGCGCTCCCCGCTTCCGACCTGCGCGCGCCGGCTGGCATCTTCCTTCTCCTGCTGCTCACGCACCGCGATCTCATAGAGCCGCGCCCGCAGGATGCTCATCGCCCGCATTCGGTTCTGGAGCTGCGAGCGTTCATCCTGACATTGGACGACCATACCGGTGGGAACGTGGGTCAAGCGGACAGCGGTCGAGTTCTTCTGGACGCTCTGCCCGCCGGCACCGCCCGAACGGAAGACGTCCATCTTGATTTCTTTCTCGGGAATTTTGATCTCGACCTCATCCGCTTCGGCCAGCACCGCCACGGTCGCGGTGGAGGTGTGTATGCGACCCTGTGATTCGGTCTGCGGGACACGCTGCACCCGGTGAACGCCAGATTCGTATTTCAGACGAGAAAATGCGCCGCGACCCTCAACCCGAAAGGTGATTTCCTTGAAACCACCCACACCGGTGTCGTTCTGGGAGAGCACTTCCGTCTTCCAACCCTGCCCTTCCGCGTAGCGTGTGTACATCCGGTAGAGGTCAGCAGCGAAGATCGTCGCTTCATCGCCGCCAGTGCCAGCTCGGATTTCAACGATCACGTTGCGTCGATCGCGCGGGTCGCTTGGCAGCAGCATGCGTTTGAGTTCTTCTCCATGCTCATTTAATGTGGATTCGAGTGCTGCGACTTCGTCTTGAGCCATCTCCTGCATCTCAGGATCCTCTGCCTGGAGAAGCAGCCGGGCTTGCGCCAGCTCTTCCTGCATCGACCTGTACGCACGAAATGTCTCGACGATCGGCTCAAGCTCGGCGCGCTCGCGACCTAATTCGGCGGCGCGCTGGTAGTCCTCACCTACTTCGGTGAGTTCTTGATTGATCTCTTCGAAACGGTTTTCGATGCCTTGAAGTTTGTCTTCTATCATCGCTCACACACAATAATCTCCCACCGCGTCTTGTGGGAGAACCGTGCTGATTATACCACGCAGAAAACTCAACAAACGTGGCGCTGGTTGCACTCTCTATGCTCTCGATTGGGAACCTTTACGCTCTGTTGCACGTCCAATGAATAAGAGCGCGTCCATCGATCAGTAAGGAGACCGTCATGCGCATCTCACGCTATGTTTACCCGCTCGTAATCGTCCTGGCGCTTTCGTTATCACCGATGGTGAGCGCCTCTGCCGACGGGATCATCATCCCGGAACCACCCATCTGCCGGCCGGGCCCGTGCCCTCACCCTGTGCCGATCAGCCAACTGGCGATCGAATACCATCACGTCGAGGTGGAGATCGTCGAACAGATCGCCACAACGCGTGTGGACCAGGTCTTCCGCAACGATAACGACTGGACAGTGGAAGGGACCTACATCTTCCCGATCCCGCGCGGAGCCGCAGTCGATGCGTTCACCCTGTGGATCGACGGTGAGCCAGTCGAAGGTGAGATTCTCGATCGAGATGAAGCGCGGGGCATTTACGAGGAAATCGTGCGCACGATGCGTGACCCCGCGCTGCTCGAATACATCGACCAGCAAGCTCTCCAGGCTTCGATCTTCCCCATTCCGCCAGGGGGAGAGCGCCGTATACAGCTGCAGTACAGCCAGGTGCTCCAGGCTGATAACGGTTTGATCCACTACCGCTATCCGCTGAACACAGAAAAATTCTCCACCGAGCCACTTGAGAGCGTAATCATCAGCGTGGATGTGGAGTCCGATGCGCCAGTCCGATCCGTATACTCTCCTTCACATGAGGTCGCCATCGACCGACAGGGTCAATTTGAATTCAAGGTAGGCTACGAAGATTCGTTCGTAAAGCCCGACCAGGATTTCGACCTCTTCTACAGCGTCTCGCAGGAAGACATCGGTTTGAATTTGATGACTTACCGTGATCCGGAAAGCGATGATCCAGAGGGCTTCTTCCTGCTGCTCGCTTCACCCAGCGTGGAGGTCGATGCAAGCGAAAGCATCCCCAAGGACGTGCTGGTTGTGCTCGATAAGTCGGGCAGCATGGATGGCGAGAAATTCCGCCAGGCACAAGCAGCGCTGCGCTTCATTCTCGAAAACCTCAACCCCGAAGACCGTTTCAACCTGATCGCGTTCAGCACGGATGTGGTCACATATTCACCCGAGATCCAACCGGCCGGTGAGGCCGAAGAGGCGATCCGCTGGTCGCAGTCGCTCGCCGCGGTCGGCTCTACGGACATCTATCGGGCTTTGATGGAAGCGATCGACATGGCGAGCTCGACGCGCCCCACGATCCTGATCTTCCTCACCGATGGCCTGCCCACGGAGGGTGTCACGGATACCCAGCGCATCCTGCAGGACGTGAACGCCGCCGCCGGTGATCAGATCCGCCTTTTCAATTTTGGCGTGGGGTACGATGTCGATACCTACCTGCTCGACTCGTTAGCCCAGAAGAACCGGGGCACGACGACGTACGTCACCCCCGACCAAGCTGTCGATGAAGCCGTATCCGGCTTCTATGCAAAGGTCAACCTACCCGTCCTGACCGATATCGAGATCGATTACGGCGACGTGATCACGTTTGACAGCTACCCTCAGGAGCTGCCCGACCTGTTCTCAGGCAGCCAGCTGCTCGTGGTCGGGCGCTACCGCAGCTCAGGGGTCGAGGACGTGATGCTGCGGGGCGAGGTGGAGGGCGAGCGGGCAAGCTACCGCTATGAGGACCAGCGCTTTCGCTCTTCCGGTGGGTCGGAATTCTTGCCCCGCCTCTGGGCGACGCGCAAGATCGGTGCACTGCTGAACGACGTGCGATTGAACGGCCCTGACGAGGAGATCATCGACCAGATCGTGCGCTTGAGCATCCGCTACGGCATCGTCACGCCTTACACCTCGTTTCTGGTCACAGAGCCTAACGCGATCGGATTCGAAGCCCAGGAGGAGATCGGCGATCAGGTCTTCGATTACATGAGCGAAGCGCCGATGGCGGTCACCGGCGAGGATGCGGTGGGACGCGCCGCGGCGGAATCCGAAATCCGTGAAGCTGAAAAGGCGCCAACGTTGGAGGGAACTAGTGCCGAGTTGATCCGCTTTGCCGGCACACATACGTTCAAACGAATCGACGGCGTATGGGTGGACACCTCCTACGATCCGGAAAGAATGGACACACAGGAAGTGCCCTTCCTCTCTGAGATTTACTTTGAACTTTCCAGCCGGGGCAGCGGGATAGCCGCAGCGTTAGCACTTGGTGATCGCGTGATCGTGGTCGCCGACGGCAGAGCCTATGAAGTCGTCTCGAGTGAAACGGAACCCGGAGGGATCATACTTCCGGAGATCGAAGAGGAAATTGAAAACGAAGAGCCGGAGGAGATCACGCTTGGGTCAGAACCGGTCGAGAACTCAAGTGACAGATCGACATCCCTGCCCTGTCTCGGTTTTGCGCTGTTCTTCGGGATGTTGGTTTTTCCCATCGGTTTCAAATCCGGATACCTACACAATAACTAGGGCAATCACCACTCAATGTAGATTAGGGCCACGCGCTGCGTGGCCCTTTATCTTCCGTTTGATGTGATTTTTTCAATCGCATGCCGCAGGCATGCGATAAGAACCTAAGAAAATATAGTTCGTGTTGCCTTCGTTGTCCTGAGCGCCGGCCCACAATTTCACGGTGAACGGCGTAGGCGTCGCAGTAGGCGTAGTCGAGGCTGTGGCTGGAACCGGCGTGTGCGTAGCAGTAGGTGGTGCCGGAGTGGAGGTAGGTGTTGGCGTACCCGGGGTGAATGTTACGGTCGGAGTGGCAGGAATCGGCGTCGGTGTGGATGCAGCGGCAAGCGCAAGCACCTTTGAACCCCTAACAGAAGCAGCATACGCTATATCAAATTCGACCACGATCCTGCCGCTGTAATAAGCATCCCAGGCATTGCCATTCCAACCGCCACTTTCTGCTGGGGAGAAATCCATGGAGTACACATATCCGAGTGATCCAGGTCCTTCAATCTTATATTTCAGTTTCACCCAGGCGATGCCGCTGGAGGGGGCAGGATCCTTGACCCGCAAGCCGCCGATGGTGATGTTGACGCTGCAACTCGATAGTGCGCCTGGTGCCGGCGATAAGGAGCCCCCTGCAAGTGTCGGTTTGACGCCATCGCAACAAGAACCTGCCGTCGCCGTCGCTCCGCTAATAACTTTCTTGGTGGGGGAAGCGGTTGCGGTGGGCTGATTTCTGGCCAAAACGCCTTGAGGGGTGGACGTTTTCGTCGGTTGCGGGGTTGAGGTGCTTGGAGGGCTAGCGGTCACAGTTGCTGTGAACGGAGGTTCCCCCTCGAAATTTCGCGCAGTTGCGGTTGGAACAAGCCCTTCTAATCCCGAGATCTGGTCGGCTGCGACTTTCCCCGCAGCTTGAGCGTTGGATCCGAGATCCTTGATCGCCTCCTGGATGATCGATAGCCGGAACACTCCTATTTTTGCCGAATTAATGTCCCTTGTGTAATCGGCGGCTAATCTCGATCGGATCGAATGAGAAAGCGGATTGCCCTGCGCGAAAGCTGTGCTCAGCCAGAATGCTGAGGCCATCCACACAGTCATGGCCGCAAAAAGAATTGCCATGGATATGAGCAGCCAACCTGTCTTTTTCACGCCGAACCCAACTTTCCTCTTTCACACGCTGGAACATCCAGCGAACTGCACCCTCCTCTCCAAAAGTCCTTTGTCTAGGTCCAATCCATCCGCTGGTGAAGATAGATTACGGGCATACGGTATCCACAGTGAAGTACTGGTAGCTGCTGTAGAACCAGTTACCCGCATTATCATGACCCTTGATCTTAATCTTCACCTGGTCACCAACATTGATACCGCTCATGATTATCGAACCGCTGAAAGTCCCATTCCAATCGGAGCCTGGCCCGGCGGCAAATCCGCTGCCCGGGTCCATCGCCAGAACAGCATAGTCCGTGCTCCCGTTTGTAAGATCCTTATACTCGACACAGACTCCATCCGAAGGTACACCAGATGAAAAAGCCGGGTCAAAAATGTCCACCGCCGATACCGTGATCTTACAGCTTGGGTCCGTATAGGATGGGCCCGGATCAGAAGGCCCTGGAGCCGGGAGGTAGGTGACACAACAGACCGATGGTGCCACACCATCCGATGGACCTGATGTCGACGTCGGCGGTTTGGGCGTATTGGTAGGTTTTGGAGTCTTCGTCCTGGTTGCCGTCGGTCGCGGTGTGTTTGTCGCCGTGGATGTCGGAGTCGAAGTAGGCGTATTTGTCGGTGTCGCTGTGTAGGTCGGCGTAGCGGTCAGCGGCGGGTTGCCTTCGAAATCGAAAGCGGTCGCCGTCGGCACGGAAGCCTCCATGACGAGCTTCATCACGTTCTCCCGCTGGGTAGCCTCCTTGTCGCCCAAGCCCATGTCGCGCAGCACATCCCCAATGATCGATAGTCGAAAAATGCCTAAAGAGGCCGTAGTCTCGCCGTAGCGGTAGTCTGCGGAGAGATTCGAGCGAATCTTCCATGAAAATGGCAGCCCGCCGGCTGAAGCGGGCACCAACACCAGCGCAGTCGCAGCCGCGAATGCGAATAAAGCGACAAGGATCCCCAGCCATCTCAGCCACTTACGGTGCCGCTTCATGATCCTTCTCCTTCCAGATACAGGTCGGAACAATCGACAAGATGGAATTCCCTGCCTTCCACTTCATACACCCCGATGTTCCGATCTTCGGACTCCATCGGTACCTGACCGAAGCGTCCAAAATCAAAGTGAGCCCGGGCCTGGTTCAGGTAGCCGTAGGTCTCTTCGCTCACCAGCACTGCCCCGCCGCGCACGCTGCGGGTGGCCTGACCGATCCTGCGGGCGACGTTCACCGTCTCGCCGATAAACGTGTAGTAAAGGTTTTCCTTCGATCCGACCTCTCCTCCCACAACCCAGCCCGTAGAAATTCCGATCCCCAGATCCAGCGGCGGTTTGCCGGCTGCCGTTCGGCTCTCATTATGCTGATGCATAAAAGCCAGCGCCTCCAGCGAGGCATGCGTGGCCTGCAGTGAGCTGACCGGCATCGAGACGAATTTTGGTGAAACGCCAAAATAGACCCTGAACTCATCTCCGGAAACGGTCTCGATCTGGCCGTGATGGCGCTCGATGATCTCAAGCAGGACACGGTGAACCCGGTTAACCGAATCGATGAAGAGCGTTGCATCGCCATTTGAGCTGTCCATAGCGAACCCGCCGATGAACATGTGCATCACGGTGACCTTTACCATCTGTCCCTGAGCGGCGGCCTGACCGCTCACCAATGTCCTGCGAGTATGCGCTGCACCTCCACTACCGGCCTGGATGCCATCCACCATGCGGTAGAGCGTCTTCGCCAGCGCGCCGATCTCATCCCTGCGCGTCTCGGGCACCGGCCGCTGGGTGGGCAGGAGCATCGTATCCCGTGCCGCGACGGTCAGTTCCTCAATCGGACGGGTTACCCAATTCGAAACCAGCAGTCCCGTGCCCAGGATCAACACAAGCGCCAGGCTCCCAAAGATCAATACATTGCGCCTCTGTTCGCTCGACTGTGCCGCAAGGCTCTCTTCAAACTCTCCGCCAAGCAGCGAAATGCCGAATAATCCCAGATCAACTGTCTCGCTGCGCAGGTGGAAGGGAGATAGGACCTCTCCGTAGCTCTGGCCGGCGATCTGGATCGTGCGGTAAGGCGCAGCGCCAGCTCCAGGCTGGTAACCCGCCTCGATCAGCTGCGGCGAGAGCGCTAACGAGTTAGCGTCCGTGCCAGGCAGCTCAAGATCCGTGGCGATAAGCTGACCCGTATCCGGGTCGTACACGCTGACATGCGAACCGCCGATTTCACCCAGCTGATCGAGCATATTCTCGAGATAGGTGCCTACCAGCACAACGCCGAGCGCCGTGCCTTGCTCGTCAAAAAGCGGTCCACCGACGAAGACAACCATGTACTCTTCGTCACCGATGAAGATCTGTTCCATCCCCGCTCGCTTCTCACCGATTTCATCCTGTCCAGCGGGAGAATCGTCCAGCTGAAGCAGCAGCCGGACTGGCTCCCAATCCCGGTAGTAACCCTCGCCACGCAGCGCAAGCAGATCGCCGGGTGCAGCCTCCGGGCCGGCTTTTCGTAATGCGAGCAGGCTCGTGCCTTCCCGGTCAAGCACTACAGCCATGTCGACATTGCTGTTGATCACGGTCTGCAAAATGCGTGACCGCAGTGTCTCCGCATCGCTCAGCGCGGCGGCTTCGGGAACCCCCTCCGTATTGGCGATCGCTCGCTCAACTTCAAGCAGGCGGCTCTCAACACGCACGACCTCATCCACAACCTGCTGCCCGCTGTCGCGCAGCTGCCTCAGGAAGCGCAGCTCGTCCGCTTCGCTGCGCTGCCGGAGAAGAAGAATTGTCAGGCCGGCGATCAAAAGCAAAGCGAGCGTAACGAACGGTAGGATGATCTTCCAGCGCAAACTGAAACGAAATCCCCGTCCGGAATCATCTTCGGTAAATTGATCGCTCTCCATAATTCCCCGCATGAATTAACATAAATGAATGATTAACCAACAGATTGTCCCTCGTCACACAATACAGAGGGAATCTACTTATTACTATAGGCTTTTTTGGCCAAAGGGGACTTTACAGTTACTTAACTTTCCACGAGCTCACCGAAAACGATGATACGTTCGGTGTCGACCAGGTATGGGTAGCATGAGATCAGCGTGACAGTTGGCTTGGCGGTAGGCGCCATCACGCTGACTTCGGTCGGGCTGACGATGCGCATTCCCGTGACTCTGTAAACAAACTCCTGTGAGGAGGTCTGCACCTTGATTTCATCACCAGGTTTAAGCTTATCAAGATCACGGAAAAGCTCGCCGAAAATGTCGTTATGTGCCGAAAGGACCATATTGCCATTGGTGCCCGGATCGGCAGAGCCAACATGCTGTCCGACACCCTTCTTTAGCTGCTCCCAGGCATCCCCCTGCACGACCGGTGCGGCGTCATTCCAGAGTTTGGGTATGAAAATGCTGCGGGCTTGTGAAGGGCCGGGCGTGGGGACCGAAACGCTCGGCATGGATTGAACGATTGGACGAAGGTGTTCCGGTATCTCGGCTTCATTTGGACGGGCGCCGCCTGGATCGGTCGGCGGTGTGTGTCCGGAAGGGAGCACGACCGCGGTGATCAAGGGTGTGGGCGAGGCCGGACCGACCGACAGCGCCTCAGCTACCTCGGCGTTGAGCTGGCGAAGCGCGCCGGCACCGCTCAGGAGAATATAAGCGAAACCCATTACGGCAAGAATTTCGACGCTCAAGAGCAGGCGACCAAGCCATTTACGGCGAGCACCATTTTCAATCTCACCCGCATCCGTCTTGCTGGAGGCGAAAGGTACCTGCTCATCCTGGAGCTCGCCACCGGCGGGCTGGGCTGGTTCGACCGGCAACACGCGACCGCTGCGTCGGAATTGATCAATGCGTCCACGCCGGGCAGCGCGCTTCTTGCGAGCCAGAAGCTGCTCCAATTCCTGGATGCTTAATTCCTCTGCAGACCTTCGGTCACGTGCCATTCGTCTTTACCTGAACCAACCTGTTTAAACGGATCCGACACTTAAATGTTGCATGAAGAATGCCATCTGCTGACTTCTGGCGATTATACACGAACGAGAAAGCAGAAAGCGATCGGGTCAATTCATGCCAGGCCTTAAACACCCGGTATAATCTGGATAGATTTTGTCTGTTTAATGGCCGAAGCCAGGACAACCTTGATGGAGCATGAAGAACAAGGGCAATTCAGGCGATTAGATAAGGAAGATCTGGACCTCGATTCTGTCGCCCAATTTTACGAAAAAGCCCGAAGTGATTCCTTGTTGATCGAAAACGCCCCGCTTGGGCGCATCCAGATTCTAGGTGAGGATCGTCTTGATCTGCTCGAACGCTTATCCACCAACACATTCAAGCATCGCAGCCCGGGCGATTATGTGCTCACCGCCCTGCTGGAGGCTAACGGTCGCCTGATCGATCTGCTTGAGGTCTTCGTTTTCGATGACCATCTCATCGCTGCGTGCAGCCCTGGCAGAGCTGAAACCGTCAGCGATTGGTTCATACGCCATATTTTCTTCCAGGACGATGTCAGCGTGGAGAGCCTGGACCCATGGGCAGCGGCCCTGCTTGCCTATGGACCCAATTCCTCGGAACTCCTGGAAGCGGGTCTCGGCGCGCGGCCGGCAATCGAGCCCTCTCGTTTTACCGCCCTCCCTGGTGCGCTGATCCTGCCAGCCGGGCTGCCCGATCTGCCCGCATATCGGCTGTTCATCGACAACCAGGAAATCGCTGAGCACCTGCGATCTGCAGAACAGTATCACGTAGACGCCGCCGCCCGGAACGCAGCTGAGGCGCTGCGCGTCGAAGCCGGCGTCCCACGCAGAGGCCAGGAGATCATCCCCGGCATCATCCCGCTCGGAGCCGGCCTGACGGAAGCGATCAGTTTCACAAAAGGCTGCTATATCGGCCAGGAAGTAATCGCGCGGCTTGACAGCCGCGGCATATTGGCGAGTGAGCTGAGCGGGGTTCGACTCTCCAAGCCGGCTCCACCAGGCAGCAGACTCACACAGGCTGGCAAGGAGATCGGAACGCTGACCTCGAGCGCGTACTCGCCAGCCAACGGCTGGATCGGGCTTGCGCTCATCAAGACGCGTCGTCTCGATCGAACCTCGGGAGACCTCGCCATCCAGGGGGCGCATCTGACATTAGAAAAACTCCCTTTTGCAATCCGTTGAAAATCATGCCGCGCAGTTGCTGAGCGTATATGCCTCGTGTATAAAACTCATATCCACTGGACGGTGAAGTCCGGGCATCGAAAGAGGTAATTATGAGTTATCGCTACGCTATTATCGGCTCTGGACGCCAGGGTGCCGCGGCTGCCTACGACCTGGGTAAGTTCGGCGAAGCCGAGTACCTGCTGATGGCAGACCACGATGAGGAGCAAGCGCGTAAAGCGGTTGAGCGTGTCAACGACCTGCTGGGGACGAATGCAGCGGAGGCAGTGGCGTTGGACGCGGGAAATATCGACTCCGTGAGGGCTGCGCTCGCTGATAGGAACATCGATGTGGTTCTCAGCGGCGCGCCTTATTTTTACAACCTGGGTCTGAGCCGTGCAGCGATTAAAGCCGGTGCGGGGCTTACAGACCTGGGGGGCAACAGTAAGGTGGTCCAGGACCAGCTGGCACTGCACGGTGAGGCGCGTGACGCAGGTGTATCCATCGTTCCCGACTGCGGGCTGGGTCCCGGCATGACGACCACGCTCGCGCTTTACGCCATGGAGCAGCTCGATGAACCCCGGGAGGTGTTCATCTGGGATTGCGGGCTTCCGCAGGATCCCGAACCGCCCTGGAATTACCGTCTCACCTTCAGCATCGAAGGGCTCACCAATGAATACTACGGTGATTGTCTCTTCATCCGGGATGGGAAGACCACCGCTGTGCCTGCTCTGGAGGAGCTCGAGCATCTTGAGTTCCCCGAACCGATCGGCACGCTGGAAGCGTTCACGACTTCCGGAGGCGTCACCACGGCGGCTGACTCTCTAGCCGGCAAACTGCAGACACTCCAGAACAAGACGATGCGGTATCCGGGTCACTTCGAGGCGTTGAAAGTCATTCAACGACTTGGATTGCTCGAACCCGAGCCCGTGAACGTTGATGGTCATCAGGTGAGCCCGCGCTCCGTGCTGAATACGCTGTGGGAACCGCAGATCCGGGCAGATGACGACACCCGTGACCTGGCGATCATCCGCGTGCTCGCTAAGGGCAACAAGCTTGGAGAAGCGGCCGAAGCGCAGGTGGATTTGTTCCTATACTACGACGAGAAGACCGGGTTCACTGCAATGGAACAGGGCACGGGCTGGCACGCCTCCATCCTGACCCACGCTATCGCAAAGGGTGAGGTGCCCCCGGGCGTCATCCCGCTCGAAAAGGCTATGGACGGGACCACCTTCGTGCGCGAGGCTGCCAAACGCGGCTTCGACGTCCAGATGACCGTCCGATAAAGACCCAGCGCGCAAGTTAAAAAAACCCGGGATCAGTTTTGATCCCGGGAAAATTCAACCGTCGACCTGCAGCGATCAGGGCAGCAAACCATCCACATCGCCGTTGATGACCATCTGCATGCGCAGCACCAACCGGTCCATCTGCTCGTGGGCAGCATTCAATTTCTTGAGGGGCTCATCCGTGCCGGTCCCTAATGTATCGCGGATACCACGCATCTGAGGGATGAGAACGCTGTCGATGTATTTGAGGGCTTCCTCCGCCGACTGAAAATCCTTATCATGCGAATATCGCAATAGGCTGACGTACTCAGCGAGATCTTCGGCGACAGCCGTGACGGCTGCCTCGAGTTCGGCGACTGATTTTAATTGCTCTCGCACCCGCTCTAGAGCGTCGAGAGTTTCCGGGAAAGTCAGCATCAACTGCCCCCTTTCAATCTGCTAAAAACTAAATGGTCAGGTATTGAAATAAGTTGTGAACCTGATTCAAGATCACATCAATATTGATAACAGTGAAAACGCGGAGCCGTTACCCTCCATACGCTTCTGGCTTGAGCTCGGCGATGAATGGCAGCGTGCGGTGCTTGTCCGCAAAGTCCAAGCCATAGCCGACGACCCATACATCCGGGATACTGAAGCCCAGGTAATCCACGGGCACATCCAGAGAATCTCGCTCCTTCTGCAAGAGCACACACGTGCGCAGTGAGGCCGGGCGCCTCCCCTGGAGCGTCTTATAGAGATAGGAGAGCGTATGCCCGCTGTCGACGATGTCCTCCACAAGGAGAATATTTCGCCCCTCGATCGGTTCACGCAGATCCATCAAGATGCGCACGGCACCGGTCGTCGTCGTGGTCTGACCGTAGCTTGAGAGGGCCATAAAGTCTACGACGTGGGGGACTTCGATCTTGCGTGAAAGATCGGCAAGAAAAATGAAGGCGCCTTTCAGTATGCCGATCATATAGAGATCATCGCTTTCAGCGTAATCCTGGTCGATCTGCTCCGCCATCTCAGAGACGCGCTGACGGATATCCTCTTCAGATACAATCACTCGAGCTAAATCGGCGTGCATTTCTCCCATTAAGACCTACTTCCTTTGGCTGATTACCGACACTTGATTGTTTAGAAGCGATTGTAACGATCAAATGACATGCGCACAAATCGCAACGGCCACTCGATGTGGTCAGATACCCTTCAGCTTCCTGCCTCACGTTCATCGATCCAACGCACGTATTCCTCGCACACATCAACGCTCGCAGCCAGCACATCCTCACGGATGACATCGATCGTGTCTTCCGGAGAGTGGACGTGCTGAATGTCAAATCGGGCTGGATCAGGCACGCTCAGGAGAAATGCCAGGATACGGGCAGGCCAGCTGAGTTTTTGGGGATTCTCACGCAGCAATGAGATTGCCTTGGTAAAGCCTCTATCCGCCCACTCGGCATGGTCGGAGCTGCCACCGGAAATGGGCGACTCCCAGCTGCGGGTGTATGGGACCTCCCGCCGTTCACAAATTTCGATCAATGCCGAGACGATCTGCGGATCAGTTCGACGACGGAAGGCGACCCCTTGACCGGTATGAATGAGCAGCGTCTCGCCCACGCCAACAACGTCCGCATTTACGATGTATGTCTTCTGTTTATTGAGACGATTACCATACTGGCGCACAAATTGGCGCGAACCATACAGCCCAAGCTCTTCCGCCCCCCAGAAAGCGAAGAAAGTCTCCATGTGCTCTGGCGGGGCCTCGCTCAGACGGTCGATCATCTCCAGGACCAGCGCCACACCCGAACCGTTATCATCGGCCCCCGGACTGTCGCCGTGATCGCGGATGATCAGGTCGAAAATGTAGATGCTGATCAGGACCAATTGGGGAACGAAGACCGCGATCATGATCCAATATCCCACGCGATTCCAGAAGCTTGTAAGCGCGGTCAGCACCTGAACCCCTACACCAAAGACCATCACGATCAGCTCAGACAAGCTCATCAGGAATAAGACGGCAAATAACGCCAGTAAAGTCAATGTAAGCAGCGGTCCAACCAAATCTAGCACTTTGATAATGCGTACGATCCAGCGCGGCAGGTTCTGAGGAGTGTCATAATGCGCACAGATCAAAAGAGCCGGTCGTTCTGGAGCCTCAAGATGTTCGGTGAATGGTTTCTTAAGACTGACGAGGATGTTCTGGCTCTTGGTGCGCGCCAGCCGCAGCATCAATCGGGGGTGCAGGCGGCTCGAGTAAACCTGGTGAAGCACGACGCCGATCAGGACGAGGATCGGATTGAGTTGTCTGCTGAAGAGCAGAAACACGAACAAAACCATATTTCGCACCCATGCAATGGCGTAACGAAAGAGCGGGCTTCCAACAAAAGTGTATTCTCGCTCTTCGGCTCGAACGCCTTGGCCAGACAAGATCTCGAGCAGCCAGGTGCGAGCCTGCTCCTCACCCGGCGTGCCCGCACGCCGGGCACCGACCTCCGACTGCAGCTGCCGTAAATAACCCATCGCACTCATGATCGTCACCCTCGTCTTCGATTTTTCTCGTGGAATATTGGCAGGGACACATAACGGTAGACCGGTTCTGCTCGATAAGCAAGAGTTTGTGGATCCAGGGAATAGCTATGCCCAGCGTCGTGGGCGAAACTGAAGCGCTTCAGCGAGGTGCACCGTCTCGATTTCGTCCTTCCCGGCGAGATCGGCGATCGTACGTGCTAGTTTGAGCACGCGATGGTAGCCGCGCGCCGAAAGTCCGATTTGCTTCATAGCCTGGCGGATCAATGACTTGCCGGCTTCGTCCGGTGAGGCGTAATTGCGGATCTCGGACGGCCCCATGTCGGCGTTGCAGGCCAGCGCCGTGTCCTCGAAACGTCTCCGCTGACGCTCACGGGCGCGTTCGACCCGTTCGCGCACCGCCCCGGAACTCTCGCCGATGCGGTCTGATGACAGCTTCTCAAAATCGACCCGCGGCACTTCCACATGGATATCGATGCGATCTAGAAGCGGGCCCGAGATGCGCTTCTGATAGCGGGTCACCGTCGCGGGCGTGCAGGTGCACTCCTGCTTCGTGTCCCCGAAGTAGCCGCATGGGCAGGGGTTCATCGCCGCGACCAGCATGAAATTAGCGGGAAAGGATAGCGAGCCACGTGCCCGGCTGATCGTGACGATCCTGTCCTCCAGCGGTTGGCGCATAACTTCCAGAACCTTTCGGCCAAATTCGGGCAGTTCATCGAGGAAAAGCACCCCCCGATGAGCGAGAGAGATTTCTCCGGGGCGCGGCCAGTTGCCACCGCCCACAAGGCCGGCGTTCGAGATCGTGTGGTGAGGCGCCCTGAACGGGCGTGTGCGCAGGAGCGGAGTGTCCGGCGGCAGTTGGTCGGCGACGGAGTAGATGCGCGTCACATCTAAAGCTTCATCGAAACGCATGGAAGGCAGAATCGAGGGCAGCGCTCGCGCCAATAACGTTTTTCCCGCACCGGGCGGGCCGGTCATGAGCACGTTATGCCCGCCTGCGGCCGCCACCTCCAGCGCTCGCTTTACATGTTCCTGCCCTTTCACGTCCTCAAAATCCAGCGGCCATTCGAGCTTAACATCAGACAATGATATGGACTCAACCGGTTCGAGCGGAATAACTCCGGTGAGATGATTGACCAGCGCGGTCAAATTTTCAACCGGGAAAACGTCCAATCCTTCGACGACGGCCGCCTCTGGCGCGTCATCGGCAGGGACGTACATTGCCTGCACGCCGTGCTCCTTTGCGAGAACCGCCATTGGAAGCACACCGCGGATGTGGCGCACGCTGCCATCGAGCGACAGTTCGCCCACCGCCATGATGTTCGCCAGCCAATCACGCTTGATCTGGCCGCTCGCCGCCAGCACGCCCAGCGCGATCGGCAGGTCGTAGGCGGGCCCCTCTTTACGCAGGTCGGCAGGCGCCAGGTTCACGATCACGCGCCCGCGCGGGAAGATCATGCCGGCGTTTTTAACCGCCGCCATAACCCGTTCTTTGCTTTCCTGAACGGCTGTATCCGGTAAGCCTACGATGGGAAAGGAGGGAAGCCCGCGCGCCGTGTCCACTTCCACTTCGACGATCTCCCCCTCCAGCCCAACGACGGCTGCAGCGTGGACCCTTGCGAGCACCCCCGTAGTCTATGCCCGGAATGCGGAAAGGTCAAACGATGAATTTAGATAGAAACGCGGTAGGGGCGACCCAGCGGGTTGCCCCTATAATCAATTGCCCAAGATGCTGTCCGGCAGCCAGATCTGGCGCTCCTCCAGCGCCCAGGCCGGGTATCCTGTTTTATCCAGAAAGCGCGCCGCGTATAAATCCGCCACCTTTTCGTAAGTTTCTCCAGCCTCACCGGCCAGATCCAGCAAAAGCAGCACCGTCGCCGCGTCGGCGAGCGAACGCAGCAGATCCTTGG
The DNA here is from genome assembly GCA_965603565.1 of uncultured Anaerolineales bacterium. Taxonomy (GTDB): domain Bacteria; phylum Chloroflexota; class Anaerolineae; order Anaerolineales; family E44-bin32; genus E44-bin32. Next base: position 38,080 of record CBFDDM010000010.1, read on the forward strand.
CACCCCACTGCGCCTCTGCAGCCGATTTCTTCTCCATAGCCGATAGACCCGCACGGATGACCTCCAGAGCCCGCTTCCCCGCAGGATTATCCCCCTTCTCTGAGAACGCGTCCAGGAACATCTCGTGCGCGCCCTTCTTCTGCATGACCTCCAGCATGTCCAACGCCTGTATGTTGCTGGTACCTTCCCAGATCGAGGTGACGAGCGCCTCGCGATGCAACCGCGGCAGCGGGCATTCATCCATGAAGCCCAGACCACCGAAAATCTCCATCGCCAGCCGGGTCACGTCAGCGGCGTGTTCGGCGGTGCGGTTCTTGAGCAGGTGCGAGAAGAAGCGGGCGTAGTGATACTCGGGCGTATAAGGCGGCATCGCACCCCAGGCATCGTCGAACAGCTTGATCCCGTGAAAGACCAGGACCAGGCTGCCCGTCGTCCGCACGGCGATATCGGTCAGGTCCTGCCGCATGAGCGCGTGTTCGTTGAGCACGGAGCCAAATGCTTCTCGCTGCGTCGATCGCAGCACGGCTTCGAACTGCGCCTTGCGCGCTAAGCCAACCGCTCCGACCGCGTTCGCCAGCCTGGAGACGGTCAGCGTCTCCAGCGTGTAGTAAATGCCCTGATCGGCCTCGCCGATCAGGTAGGCTTCACTGCCATGGAGTTCAACCTCCCCGGTGGGCACGGCGCGCGTGCCGCTCTTGGCTTTCAATCGGCGGATCAGGTAGTTGAGCTCCCCATCACGATCCAGCCGCGGCACCAGGAACAACGCCAGACCTTTAGGGCCCTGCTGGGCGCCTTGCGGCCGCGCCGTGACCAACGCCGCGTCCGCCAGCCCGGCGTTGCTTGCAAAGTATTTCTCTGTGCCAGACAGCCGCCAGGCATCGGCCTCCTTCTCAGCAGTCGTCTCGTTCGCTCCCAGATCGCTGCCGCCCTGCGTCTCGGTCATCCACGTCGCGCCCCAGAGGTCGCCGCTCAACATCGGCTCGATCCACTTCTGCAGGTCGGGCGCGTATTTATGCAGCGCGTAGATCGTCTGGTTGGTGACGATCAATGAACAGTAAAGGCCGGGATCGGCGATCAAGTAGCCGTAAGCAAAATGCTCCTGCCACGCGCCGCCCTCGTACGGCGGCCGATTGATGTCCGCCAGTTCTGTAAGCAGCGCGGAGTGTTCCGGGCATAACTCCACCCTGTCGACACGCCGTCCATCAAGGTCATGCATCACCAAACGTGGATTCGCCTCGCGATCAACGTGCGCAGCGACCTGGTAGGCGCGCCCGCCGCCAATTTTCCCGATCGCGGGCAGCTTATCGATCCACTCGGGTTTGCCTCCCAGACTCCACCCCAAAACTTCAGCAAGATCTGGATCCATCTGAAAGTGATCTCTTCCGTAGGCATAGGATTCAAACTGCATAGACGTCTCCTATCTAGCGGTCTCTGATAGCGATTGAAAAAATGCATCCTACTTCACTGTATCTTGAATAAACCATGATCCTGTCAAGAACCCCGCTATCAGCAAAACCGCCCCGCAGGGCTGCGGGGCGGTTATCGGGTCAGGCTGAAAAGTGCATCTTCAATGTCTTCAGAATCTCCGGGACCTTCGCGCTGAGCGGGCCAAAAATTTGATTGGTCTGAACCTGTGGCTTGAATCCCATTGACAGAAAACGCTTGCCATCGATGGCGACGATAAACAGCTGTCGCTTCGATCCGGCGATAGTGGTAAAACGGAAGCTGCCGCCACCGATCTCGCCTGAAATCCGCTTGGCGGCGGTGGTGCCAGTCACCGTCATCGCAGCAATCTCATCGATCGAGATCACGGGCGATTGAGGCACGCAGGCGATTATCAACCCATCGTTGTCGATTATTGCAGCCCAAAAAGGCTCAGGCAGATCGCGCGCTAATTCAATAAGCAAACGCTCAAGTTCAGATTCACGAGTAACCATCGAATACCCCGCTCAGCAATACGCTCACACTCTGTAGACTATCCCTCTTCCCTCCGCATGGCAAGACCCAAAACTTATCTCATCCCCATTGTCTGTCCGGGCATCCGGTTGAATTGACCAGACAGGCACGACCGTTTGGCTGAGCTAGTGTCTTGGGATACAATCGCGGGCGATGGAGCGCATCCCATTCTCTCGTCGAAGCGGATTTATCGCACTGGCCAGCTTTCTGCTCAGCGCCGGTCTATACGCGTTTTTCTTCAGCCGCGCCGATGATCTCTCCCTCCAGGGCCCTTTCTTTACATTTGTATGGATCGCCGCAGCAATCGCGCTTCTGGGCTTGCTCGCGCTGGGCCTTGAGATCCTGCGGCATGGTGCTCCAAACACCACCCAATGGATGGGGATGTTTTTACGTTTCATCTTCCTGGCGGCGTGGCTGTCCAGCCACCTGGTTTTCCTCAGCGCTGCTGAAGAAAACCCGATCTATCGAACCCTATTGATCGACCTCGATTTGCTGCTGCTCGTGGCGCTGGCCATGCTCGCTATCACGGCCCAATTCGTGCTGCCCGTCGAGAAACCGACCGATCGGGTTGCCGTCATCCGCCGCTTGCTGGGCCATGCGCTGGGCGAGCGCGGACCGGTGATGTTCATCCATGAAGGCGAGGCGATCGAAGCACACGGCGAGAGCGAGCGCGTGGGCCCCGGTGTGTTCCTCGTTGATCAAGCCAGCGCGGTCGTCTTCCGCACGGACACTGCATTTACCCGCGCAGCCGGTCCGGGTGTGATCTTCACACAACCCGGTGAAAGACTGGCCGAAGCGCTCGACCTCCGTCGCCATGAACGGCACATCGCGAGCGAACCACAGCCCGCTGAAAATGAGATCCGGGCTGAGAATGTACCCGCGCAGTCGCGCGCGATTACCCGCGATGGTATCCCGATCAGCGCCGAGATTGTGGTGGAATTCATGCTCGATCCGGGACACGAAGCCGAGCCCCGCGAGGGTCGCAACCCGGAGAAGCCACCGTTCGAGTTCCACCGAGCTTCTGTGGAGCGTGCCGTATATGGGCACGTTTTCAGCGAATTTGAGGACGTGCCCTGGACCGAACTGCCGGTGCGTGTCGTCATTGATCTCTGGCGTGAGGAGGTCAAGAGGTGGAGCCTGAGCGATTTGCTTGAGGATCACGAAGGCCATGCGCCTATTGAGCGAATTAGGGCCACAATCCTCACAAAACTGAAGCCATCCGATCCAGCCGAAGACGATGAAAGCGCTCTCCAGACGAGCCGTGAAGCCTCAATCATCCAATCGCGCGGTATCCGCATCCTGGGCTTACACATACATAATTTACGGGTGCCGGCTGAGATTCAAGCCGAGCGACAATTGCAGTGGCGCGAACGTTGGTCGGGTGCCGTTCAAGACGACCTCGCTGACGCGACCGAGCAGGTTGAGCACTATCGACGGCAGGGCAATCGAGACGCCAATCAAGTTCTGCTCACCAATCTGACAAGCTCATTAGTTGAGCTTCTTGCTGCCGGTCAAAGCCCCGCAAGGCGGGACACATTGAATTTGATCGTCGCGGATGCCATCCGCATGCTCAACGACGAAGATCTGCTTCCTGAGTCGCGGTCTCTGGCATCTCAACTTCAGACGATCATCGAGACATTGAGCGGCATGGATTCAAACTGTCAGGAGCCCGAACGCTAAATCTATGCAAAACTGGTCCTCCGATCCACTCGACGAATTTATCAGTTCTCTGCGGCAGACGGCCAGAGACCTGCTTTTGGGGCGCGATACAACCGCGGCTATTGTGCGTTTCCTGATCTGGGGCGCGCTGCTGGCGTTTTACTGGCTGGCGCTGGTCGTGCGCTTCGAGTTCCCGGGAGAGCTTCCCGCCGCCTGGGTTCAGGACCTGCCGCCGGCCATCTTCCTGCTGCTCAATATCAGCGCCACATTTTTCCATCCGGATGTGCTGCTGCACCTGCTGCCCGTCGTCGTCGGGTCGCTCGCCGGACTTTTCCTGGGCGGCATCTACATAAGTGACTTGTTCGAACTTGAATCGATCTGGACCGGCATAAAATATCTGCTGGGTGCACTTTTCGGCTTGAGTTACCCACGCCTTAGAATCGACCGCGGTGATGTGGACTCACTACATTCTTCCAACCCGATTAAACGGATCGGTGGACCGGGATATATTCAGACACACCTGGGGTACGCCGCGGTCTTCGAGGATCGTGATGGCAAACCGAAGGTTTATGCGCTCAGCTCGATCCCGAAGGATCCATCCTCTGAAAACGGAGATAGCCATCGCACTCACCGCCGGGCACAGTCGACCTATTTTATCGAAGGATTTGAACAACTGCGCGACGTCATTGACCTGCGCGACCGCCTCGCCCAGGTAGATCAAATCAACGCCGAGACGCGCGACGGTGTGCCGGTCATCGCCAGAGACGCGCAGATGCTTTTCCGTGTCTACGCCGATGCAGAGGAACGCAGCCTAGAAGACCCTTATCCATACAGCGAAGAGAGCTTGCGGCGACTGGTTTATGGACGCGCCGTCACTCAGAAGGGTTTGCCCACTCCGGAAGGCGTGTTAAGGCGCATCCTCGAGCGAGAGCTGCAATCGTTCGTTGCGCGCTACACGCTCGAGGATTTCCTTGCCATGCAGCCCTATGGCGAGGATGCCAATGAACGTCCTGGGCGATCGTCAGGAGCCGCTCCAGTCGAACAGCAGTTCCAGATCCCTCGCCGTGAATTAACCGAGCGCTTCCACACAGATGAACTCATGGCGCGCCTGAAGGATCGCGGGCTTTCGCTGGCATGGGTCGGAGTTGGCGCATGGAAGATCGGCAGGACGGATCCGGGAGGAAAAGATAGCCCAACCAGCCCAGAACAAACACTGCTCGAGACCTGGCGGAACTATCAGCGACTGCAGCTCTACCGTTCACCGGCATATCTGCAGCGACAGCGCACAGCGCGCTTCGAGGACCGCATCATTGAAATCCCGCGCGCCTGGGTCCAGGTCTGGCAGTCAGGCGAACTCCCACGTGAGCACCGCTGCTTCGAACTTATCTCGCTTCTGTTGCGACAATTCAATTCGTTGAAACGATCCGGCACACCGCATGCAGACGAACACGCCCAGAACCTCCAGCGTATCGAACAGCATTTAGAACGACTCGTTCAACCGGATATCCTGTGAGTTTATAGCGCATGGCTGAATTCGAAGCTCGTGAAGGTCCTTTCCTGGTCATCGGTTCCGCCGGCCTGGATGTTGTCGTGCGCGCCCACAGCGAACTGCGCAGCGGCACCTCCAATCCGGGCATCTTCCGGGTCTCCCCGGGTGGAGTGGCCCGCAACGTAGCGGAGAACCTCGCTCGCCTCGGAGAGCAGGTGATCCTACTGAGCGTCGTCGGCGACGATGATCAGGGGAAACAAATCCTTGAGCAAACCGAGATTTGCGGGGTCGATATTTCGCACGTTATCACAACCCGTGATTATCCGACCGGAAGTTACCTCGCGATCCTCAACCATCAGGGGCGGATGCATCTTGGCATGGACGATATGAGCGTGATTTCTCGGCTCCGACCGGAGGATATCCAGGTAAAAGAGCACCTTTTCGATGGTGCTGCAGCGGTCTTTCTCGATGCAAACCTCTCCGAAGAGACCCTGCGTACCGCGATCACTCTCGCACACGATAAGGGTGTGCCCATCGCCGCCGACCCGACTTCGGCCAATCTCGCGCCGGTGTTCTGCGACTTCCTGGACCGGTTATGGCTGGTCGTACCCAACGAGAGCGAGGCGGAGGTACTCTGCCCTCATCCCGTTCCACACGCCGATCGCGATCAAGCCATTGACGCCGCGCGCCATTTGATCACCGAAGGTGTCGATATCGCCATCGTGACGATGGCTGAGTTCGGTGTCGGCTACGCCAGCGCCGTTAGCAGCGGACACGTGCCTGCGCTTAAAACCGAGGTCGTCGATCCAACCGGCGCCGGCGACGCCTTTACCGCTGCGGTGATCTTCGCGCTGCACAATGAGGTCCCGCTCGATGAAGCCGTGCTGCTCGGCGTCTCGGCAGCATCGCTCACGCTGCGCTCCCCCGGCACCGTGGCGCCAGACCTATCACTCGAACGGCTCTATGATGCGCTGCCCTAGCCAGGGTCTCACATTCATGCCGGGTGGCTCGGCCCACCCTAACAGGTAGCTCGGGTTGTTCGGATGAACTCCTCGACGTTGATGCCGGCCCACTCTCGAAGCTGGTTCGATATCCATCCGCAGGTGACCAAAGCGCTGCGCGCCGATGAACCTGTGGTCGCGCTCGAATCTACCGTGCTCACCCATGGGCTGCCTCGCCCGGTTAATCTCGAATTGGCCCGGCGCATGGAAGCCGAGATCCGTTCCGAACAAGCTGCACCTGCAACGATCGCCATCTACAAAGGTAACGTTAAGATCGGCTTGAGCGATGTGGAGCTCGAACGGCTTGCACTGGATCCGCAGGCGATGAAAGTAAGCCGGCGCGATCTGGCTGTGGCCGCCACCGGCGTCCGCAATGGTGGTACGACCGTCGCCGCCACAATGTATATCGCGCATGCAGCCGGCATCAAGGTCTTTGCGACAGGCGGCATCGGCGGCGTTCATCGCGGCGATAGCGGGGATGTCTCCGCAGACCTAGCCGAACTTTCACAAACCCCCGTAGCGGTGGTGTGTGCGGGTGCAAAGTCGATCCTGGACCTTCCACGCACGCTCGAATGGCTGGAGACGGGCGGTGTGCCTGTGCTCGGCTGGCAGACCGACACCTTCCCGGCGTTTTTCTCACGCAGCAGCGGATTGCCGATCCACGCACGTGTCGATACCGTCGGGGAGGCTGCCGCGATCACCCTTAAGCATTGGGGGATGGGGCTCCGCTCCGCAGTATTGCTGTGCGTCCCTTGCCCCGAAGAGACGGCGATACCTTTCGAGCAAGCGGATGCTTTTATCTCGGAAGCCGAAGACGAGGCGGCGCGCAGATCGATTCGCGGGAAAGCCTTGACGCCTTTCCTGCTCGATTACCTCTCCGAAAAAACTTCCGGCGCGACGCTGCAATCCAACCTGGCGCTGCTTCGGCAGAATGCCCACGTGGCCGCCAACCTCGCTAAAGCGATTCAATATCAGGACTCATAAGCCGCTCGGGATAAAAACACCCCGGCTCGTTGATGAACCGGGGTATTTGACATGTTCTGCTGTCCAGTTGGCTGTTTATTCGTCTTGTTTAGCCGAGATGACGGTGAAACCGATTGCGCCTGGCCCGATGTGTGCGCCAATGACGGGTGTGATATCGACAGAAGTGATCTTCCCTTCTGGCAGTTTGGCATTTACCTGCTCGAGCAGCGCGCGCGCTTTTTCATCAGCATGCGTGTGAACCAGAGCGATACGTTCAAATGGCTTTTTCTCCTCGAGAAGCTCGAGCAGACGTTTGCTGGCGCCGTTGCTTGTGCGCACTCGCTCCGAGGTCGGGTCGCCTTCGTACATCTTGAGCAGAGGCTTGATCTGTAACAGGCTGCCAATGCCGGCGACCGCGCCGTTCATACGACCGCTTCGGCGCAGAAATTCCAGTGTCTCAAGCGCAGCGAACACATGCGTACGGGAAACCTGGTCGTCGAGGATCTCAAGGATCTTGTCCATCGACTTGCCCTCTGCCGCCGCTTGAGCAGCTCGTTCGACGAGAAAACCGGTGCCCAGACTCAATTGACGGGAGTCTAAAACCGTCACGGGCACCGCAGTGACCCGATCGGCTGCCACTCGAGCGACATCAACCGTCGCGCTCAAGCTGATCGATATATGGATCGATAAAACCTCCGAAGCCCCTTCGTCTGCCAAACGCATGTAGGCGTCCATGAAGCTCTCCGGACTGGGTGTGGCTGTCGTTGGTGGCGGATCCCAATCGGGCAACCTTTCATAAAATTGCATCCGTGTCAGCTCAATGCCGTCCAGATAACCTTTTTCACCGACGTTGATGTACAGGGGGACAACGGTGATCCCGTATTTCTTGATGATCTCATCGGGAAGATCACATGTGCTGTCCGTCACGATTCGTATTGTCATTTTGCCAAGACCCTTTTCAAACCATGGTGTTCAGGATATTAAACCCTTAAATATCCAATTCGTTTCTTGATTCTACCCTCAATTCTCGGAGATCAAGCCAAGCAGCTGCTTGCGAAGTTCCCCGTCTTCCGTCAGAACA
>CBFDDM010000011.1:0-44704 GCA_965603565.1 uncultured Anaerolineales bacterium
TCGGCGCTGTCTCTGCTTCCGGCGATGACGATGCCAAAGCGATCCGCGTCGGCAATCAGAGGCGCCAACATGAAGTGCTCCGCCTCGATCGCCGAAAGGTCATCCCCCAGCTTCACCCGATTGGCGACTTCATTTTTGGGAACCTGGTTTACGATCCAGTAATCCTGGACGTTCCAAATCGATGAAAAGGACGATCCCGGCGGTGATGGGATGCTTAGCTCGTGATCCTCACCGAAAGCGTCATGGCGATCCGATATCGGCGCAATGGTCTCCAGAGTTTCGGTCTCCGGGCTATAGATGAGGAATGCCAGCCAATCAGAATCGAGGTGTTCGATAGTGATCCGGCCCAGACCGCTGACTAACTGATCCAGATGGTGGATGTGTTTAATTTGATCGAGAAGTTTTTGTTGGATGCCGGCCAGCAACCTGGTTGCTTTGAGATCCCTGGTTTTCTGTAGATTTGCCAATTTGATTGCGACGGCATCCCTCACCTTCAGTATCGTGTCGATATCGTTCTGCGTGTACTTTCCCGTCTCTTGATGGGCGATTTCCAACGTGCCGATGAGATCGCCATTCTCCAGTATCGGTACACCAAGATATGAACGCAGTGGCAGTGTTTTGTCATCGAAGGCAGGTTTGAAATCGTCTGCGCTGTGGATGTCTTCTACGATAAGTGGAGTGCGGTTTTCAACCAACCAACCAGTGAAACCTTGCCCCAGTCGATAATCATCCAGCAGAGAATCGCTGCTCCTCAGGCGAGTTGAATAGATGCGGTAGGGTGAAAGAATACCAGTTGAGATATCCATTAAATTCAGTTCGAACAAGTCGTACTCGACATGCTGACTGAGAAGTGCTGCGGTAGTTTGCGCGGCTTGCTCAATGTCCTCGGCCGCACTCAGAACATTCTGCCAGGAATACTCGCCAGCACGCTTAAGTGGGGCAGGATCCCCAAAGGGGCTCGACTCGTCGAGAGGTTTGGAGTCTTTCCCCGACCGGGCTGCGCTCATAAGAGCTTCCTGCGGTTCTTCAACACTGGTCCTGTCCTATTTGCTCGATGGGCTAAGGGGTCGATTTGTTGTGTTTATTGACCGAGTCGAAAAGCAGCTCCAGCAGCGCCCCGACATCTTCAAACGGTCCGTCATCTGAAGTAATGACTCCAATTTCGAAAGCTACCTCGGTTGGCTGCTGGATAGATTCAAGAGTCATCTGCATCTGTAATGGTTTCGGATTGTCGTGTTCTCCATCAGGTTCATGATCGGTGTTGACGTTTGTGAATATATGTGGGCAGCACGCTCCCTCAACCAGGCTAGCATGCTCTTTGCGGGTGATCAGCAGGAAATCTCCACCGCTGAGGTAGCCGACGAACGGACTGCGTTCATCGATGTCTCGAAGGACATTCTCTAGCCTGGCGGCAACCCGACCCAGCAGTTCATCCTGCTGCAGGAGTCGGCTGCCCATGCGCTGCTTATCAAACTCCTTGATGCGGACCAGCAAAGCTGCCCAACCATTTCTTGTTAACAGCTGACGCAGTGTGGAGTGGATTAAATCGCCGGTCGGCAGTGATGTGCGAGCATCGATTTGCCGGTAAGTCCGGCTTCGGTTGAGTGCATTGCGCACACGCAGCTTAAGCTCTTCCAGGTCGAAGGGTTTGGTGAGATAGTCATCTGCCCCAATTTCGAGCCCAGAGAGTATGTCGTTGCGCGTATTTTTCCGGGTAAGGAAAAGAATGGGGATGTGAGCGCTATGAGAAGACGCCCGGAGTTTCTTACAGACGGCATAGCCATCCATATCAGGCAGTATGATGTCCAGCAGGATCAAATCCGGTTGCTTCTCATTCACCGCTGATAAAGCCTTTTCCCCGGTCGATGCCGTCTCTACAGATGAGCCCTGGCTCGAGAAGAAAATCTTGAGCATATCGGCCGTATCGGCGTCATCTTCAATGATCAAGATCCGCGCGTGTTTCATCACATGTACTCCATGAAAGCTCTAACCCCCGATTGACAAATCAACCGTAGCAAGGGCATGTGCGCGAAATTATCTTACGGCATAGGCAATGTGCCAGCAACCAAACTTTCGGGCTAGTGATGCAAAAGGGGATAGATTCGATGAACCGAGGAAAAAGCTCAGGATTCTTTCATTTCCTCAAGAATGCTGTAGAGCAGTTCGAGCAGAACGGTTTTGACCGTTTCTTTGTCCATGGCTACACAGGGAAGCATCTTCACCTTCGGGTCGAGCTTGAGAGCGATGCGGAGATCGTCAACTTCCCATGCGTCTTCCATATCCTGTTTGTTCGCTGCGACGACATAGGGGGTAGGGGCGTAAGCCCGGAAGGTCTGTAAAATGCCACGCGCCTCCCGGAACGTCTCTGGACGTGCGCTGTCGACCATCACAACGAAGCCGAGCATGCCTTCTGAAAGAATTTCCCACATAAAGTCGAAGCGCTTTTGCCCGGGGGTTCCAAAGAGGTACAGCACCAGTTCATCATCGACGGTGATGCGGCCGAAATCCATCGCCACCGTCGTGGTTTCTTTGATGCGTTCTTCTTCGGAGCTGATCCTACGTTCGGTTGAAACGACATCAATCTCGCTGACCGATTGAATGAAGGCGGTCTTGCCAGAGTTGAATGGGCCCGTCACAACCATTTTTACAGTCTGCATAAGCAATTTTCCCTTATAGGGATCTGATCCGATCAATCAATCTGTTTACCAGTGAACTCTGTTCCTTTACGTCTACAGGCGGCAATTTCTGAGCCTGCGGTGGCAGCGGCATGCCTTCTGGCCTTATGATCTCAACCAATCCGGCTTGCAGCAAGCCGTAGACAATCCGCCGGATGTCTAACTCGTTCATTTTGTTTGCTTTGGCGATCTGGCGGATCGTATTCTTCGGGTTGATGTAAGAGACAACCTTCCACTCCTCAACAGTCAGCTGGACATCACGGATATCCGCGCCAGGGCGCTCTACGAAGGTTAACCCCATTTCGAGATTGGGGATCTCTTCTTTAAGCATTTCGTATTCTTGCAGATGGCGTGTGCCCTCCATGATGATGTTCTCGAGATCGAGGCGGATCGTGATCGCATCATCTGGAGGTAGTACGTTAGCATCGAAGCGAAACAACCCTTCGACCCAGGTGAAAAGCTGATAGACGATTTCGAGGACGTATTCGCGCAGGCTTGCCAGGATATCCTGCTGGGAGAGGTAACCGGCGTTGATCAGGAGCAGTCCAAGCTCCTTGTCACTTTTTTCGGTCGCATGTGTGCGAATAACCTTCGCCTGTTTGGGCGAGATCTTGCTGGATCTGGTGAGGATTCCGGTCAGACTGCCGTCTTCGTTGCCGATTTGCGCGTAAATTAGTTTTCCCCCGCGGAAGGACACCCATGCAATCGCGTCCGGTCCCTCGAGCGTGAGGGTTCCCGTCTTGCGGGCAAGGTTGATCAGGTTGAGTAATTGGGTGACGCTGAAATCGCGCAGGTTCCCCTTAAGCGCCATAGGGTCCTTTGATCGTGCTCCGTTGGTTACTTGATTGTCTAGCGAGCAGCCCGCCGCAACTTCTTGGCGGGATCGAACCCGTTCTGCTCGCAGCCAGAACCCTCCAAGGAGACAGGTGGCGAGATTATACCGTTTGGGTTAAGGCAGTGCAAACCCGACGTTGTTCCTAGTGCAATTCTCGCCCCGGGCGGCTTTCTCCGCGCAATCCGGCTGATAAAAGATGTTGCAACAACTGTACCAGAGCCCATTCGACTCGGGTGTCTCATGATGGGTCAACAGCAAACGTAGAATGAAAAACGCTTGAGTTGTTTGCTCAAGCGTGCCACCCGCCATCGATCCGTCTCACCGCCACCGCGCTGATGAAGGCTGAGGGGTCGATCTGCAGGATCAAGTTAACCGCAGCGCGTGCTTGCCGGCGTGGGACGAAACAGTAGATCTGATCGACGGTGCCATCCCGGCCTCCTGCGGTCATATCCGTCGCACCGATCTCTGCTTCGTGCAGCTTCTCGAGGATCGCAGCGCCATAGCCCGTGCTGATGACGCGCAGGTGGCTGTGCCCCGGCGCCAGGCGGCTCTCAAGCAATATGCCCGCCACGTTTCCGCTGGCAAAGCCTGCTGCGAACGCAATGAGATTTATGGGATTGCTCAGATTGGCGATCACGCCTACGACGCCGAGAAGGTAGAGGATCGATTGAGCAAATGCCAATACCCAGGCAGGGCCACGCCGGCCACGCATGACCGAGAGCATGCGCAGGGTGGAGAGCGAGAGGTCGGTCGTCCTCAGCAAGAAGATGATCAATGGGACCAAAGCGGCCGGGATGCGATCCCAGTCTATCCCGATCTGCGCGAGATGCTGAAGTGGGTCGATGAGTGCGGCCATGAGAACGCCGAAAATCAGCCTCGCCAGTAGCCGCGATGGATCGGACGGATGTCCTCGACGGTGATAAAAGCCTGCGGATCGATCTCCTGAACCATCTTGCGAACGCTCTCGACATCCTTGCGTCGAAGACTGCAACTGATCACGCTGACCATGCCGTCACGTCCCCGCGCCGGCAGTTCGGTCGCGGCGTAGCCTACATTCCGAACCGTATCTGCAATCGCACTTCCCAACCTCTGGCTGATGATCTGCATATGGCTGTGTCCAATGGCGAGTCCCTGCTCGATCATGATCCCGACGACATTGCCGGTGGCGAACCCGGCAGCGTAGCTGACGATGTTCCAGGGGTTGTCCAGGTTGCTGAGCACGCTGGTGATGGCGATGACCCACAATGCAGACTGGAAGAATCCGAGGATCCAAGCCAGAGACTTGCGCCCCCGGATGACGAAGAGCACGCGCAGTGTATCCAGGGTCATATCGGAAACACGTAGTACGAAGATAAGCAATGTGACGATGAGAGGCGGAAGATCAAGCCATGAAAGCATGGGCTGCTCCATTTGATCGCGTGCCAATAAGGATCCGGTGTCGCGGCGCAATCTTATCATGCGACCGTAACTTCGTGTGCAGGAAGGTCTGACTAAATAAAGAACTCACGAGTTTCATATTTACAGTTTTTGCCCTCACTTGATGCCGGCGAACAGGTCGTTCTCCTCGAGCGAATCGGGAGCTGGTGGGTAGGCACGCATGAACTGCTCGCGGCTGCCAAACACACGCATCATAAAACCAAAGAGCCCCCCGGATCCTCCAGCTTGCTGACTGGCGTGACAGGCAGATGCTTTTTCCTTCTCTTCCATGACGGAACGAATCTGAATGCTGGCGTGAATGGGATAGTCCACCTTTGCTATGTCGACGAGGTCGATATCTTTATTGACACCAAATTCACGTGGATTGCGGCCAAATACAGGCATGATGCGCACCAGCAGTCGCATCAGCCTTTTGGGAAATGTGTGGTAATAGAGTTTTTGCGGTTTTTCGTAATCGGCGCCTGTCGCGGCACGCAGATCCTCAAACGCCTGCACGGTTGCTTCATGCACAGCGACATGATCCGGATGTCGATAACCTCCGATCGGGTCAAATGTGATCACCACTTGAGGTTCAACCTGGCGGGTAATTGCGGCTATCTTTTTCGCGACTTCGTCGATGGGTGCGCTTGCCAGGGCACGTGGATGCCGGTTGGTCTCAGCTCCCGGCATACCCGAATCCCGGTAGTTGAGAAAATGGACCTGCTCCAAACCCAGAATTTCAGCAGCGCAGCGCAGTTCATTCTCTCTAAGGTGAGCGACTTTCTCGTCCGTGCGTTCGCCGACGGTTTCGGGTGTCTCGCCGACTTCGCCGCGAGTTGCACAGATCAGATGCACCTCTACGCCTCTCCTGGCGTAGAGGGCCAGTGTTCCACCGGGCCCAAAACTCTCATCGTCCGGATGCGCAAAAACTACCAACAGTCTGTTTGTCGATCTCTGCTTTGCAGTCATAAAACCAGCCCTCTTATATACTCACTCACCGATAACGTTAACGATTAAGCTGCGCTGTCGGGGTCGAACGTCAAAATCGATGTACAGGATTTGCTGCCAGGTGCCCAGTTTGAGACGTTTGTTGATAACCGGGATAGTCAGCGATGGTCCCAACAACGCCGCTCGCAGATGCGAGTGACCGTTGCCATCCTGCCAGCGCAGGTTGTGCTTGTATTCTTGATCGACAGGTGCAATTTCATCTAATGCTCGCTGCAGATCTTCAAGCGCGCCCGATTCAAATTCTATCGTGGTAATCGCACTCGTGGCTGAGGCGGCGAAGACATTTACAAGACCACGTTCTACACCTGCTTGCTCGACAATTTGCGCCACCTGAGGGGTGATGTCGTGCATATCGGCGTGTCCTTGCGTGCTGAGCTCGACTGTGCCGGTATGGACCATGGAATACCTCCCTGATGATGGGCAAGCAGATACGCTGGCCCAAAGTTCAATCTTTTCCAGGGGTTAGTTTAAACGATTGGCCTTATTTCGGAAGAGCGGCAGCTGTTCAATATCTTGCTGCGTGCGGATCTCACCCTTGCCGGCAGACTTGGCCTGGTACTGAACGTCATCAGCCCGGGCGAGCAAATCGTCAATCGTCTCGTCGTCAGGTAAAAGCTGAGCGACGCCAGCGGAGAATGTCAGCGTCGGCACCGCCGTTCCGAGATTTCCGCTGAATGCAAGCAGAGCACGCTTCAATTTTTTTGCAACGCCGATGGCACCTTTCAAATCGGTCTCGGGAAGCAGCACGGCAAACTCATCACCACCGATACGGGCTAAAAGGTCGGTCGAGCGAAGGACCGAGCGCATCGAAATGGCTGCGTTGCTAAGGACCTCATCGCCAAAGAGGTGGCCGAAGTGATCGTTGATAGCCTTGAATCCATCCAGATCCAGGTAAAGCAGCGAGAGAGGGCGATTATAGCGCCGGGCACGTACGAATTCGCGATCCAGCTGTTCGATCATTTGCCGGCGATTTGCCAAACCCGTTAACGGGTCGGTGTGGGCGAGTTCCGTCATTTGATCGGTTTGTTCACGCAGATACTCAATGCTGCGCTCGATGTTACGGGAGAAACTGAATAACAGGAAGCCGATGATCTGGTGAAGCAGCGCCTGGCTTCCGAGATAAAGTGGCCCATAGACAGGTTGATAAAGCAAAGCCGGCAGGGCATCCAGGCGAAAGCCGAGGAACCAACCAGCGACCAGCGTCAATGTCGCCAGTCCGGAAAAAACGAAGCTGGCCAGGCCTCCCACAATGCTGCCGGCGATCAATATTGGAATGATGAGCAGCCCAGCACTGATGATCATGGTGTCTGGGAAGATGAACAGGTTGAAAACGGAAAACAGGAAGACGCTCGAGGCGAGCAGGTAGCCTGCAATAACCGAATTGCCCCAGCGATTGAGGCGGTGGGCGACGAATGTCAGTGCAAGCAGGAAGAAAGCTGCGCCAGCGTCGAAAACGATGTTGTAGCCACGCGCCCCTTCATTATAGAGGTAGAAAGATACATCGAGCAGCAGCCATAGCGCGATCAGTAAATAGATCGCGGTTATGGTCCGGTTAGCAACACGGGCCCGGTATATGCGCAGTTCCGGATCAAGCCGGAAGTCGATGCCAGATCGCAGTCTGTTGAACACGCCCTTTTTTCTTTTGATTAACCTTTTCTAACTCTCGTCCTTTGGCAGCGGGATGCTGAGGATATTGTAGCCCGAGTCCACAAACACAACCTCACCCGTGATCTTGCTGGCCATGTCTGAGGCAAGGAAAACAGCCGCATCTCCCACATCCTTGATGGTGATATTTTGTTCCAGGGGAGCGTGGGAATCAAATTCCCGGTACATCTTCTTGAATCCACTCACACCGGCTGCCGAGAGTGTGCGGATCGGGCCCGGCGAGATGGCGTTCACACGTATCCCTTGGGATCCAAGATCAGCCGCCAGGTAGCGTGTCGTCGATTCGAGCGCCGATTTGGCGATTGCCATGACGTTGTAGTTTGGAACGACCTTTTCGCTGGCGTAATAGGTCAGGGTCAGCATCGATCCGCCCGTTTCCATAAGCGGCAGCGCCTGGCGTGCCAGAGCGATGAAGGAGTACACGCTGATATCCAAGGCTACCCGGAAACCCTCACGGGTTGTCTGGTGAAAGTCGCCCAGCAGTTGATCGCGACCTGCAAACGCGATGGCGTGGATCAGGATATCGATAGACCCGAGTTCTTGCTTCGCTTTCTTGAAGACCGCCTCGATCTCATCATCTGAGGAAACATCACACTTTTTTACGAAGTTCGAGTTAACCGATTCGGCCAGCGGCTGCACACGCCTTTCAAGTGTCTCCGAAGCGTATGAGAAGGCGAGTTCGGCACCATGATCATGCATCGCCTTGGCAATACCCCAGGCGATGGAGTGATCATTGGCAACACCGAAAATTAGCGCTTTCTTTCCTTCCAGAAGTTTCATCCTGAACGTCTCTCCTTCGCGAAAGTGTCTTTGGCGACCTGGAAGCGCCAGGGGATGCTCTTCCAGGGTTCTTCCACAGAGTATAAACCCACTCGGGCGCTTGTTGTCACGCGTGAATCCGGGATCGAAGCCGAGCTTTCCAGGAAAAGTGGTGATGAAGGTGTGCAGAGGTCGAGGCCATCGAGACTGCCGTCGATAGCCAATGCCTGGCAGACCTTGGCGGGTCCGTCGGTCCACTGCGATTCCGGGCGCCCTGCGCGCCGGTCAGCGATGCGATCAAGACCTTCGAGTGGTTCGATCGACCTGAGCAGGACTGCAGCCGGGGTCTCTTCGTCTTCGGTGACGAAGTTAAGCATCCAGTGCATTCCGTAGATGAAGTAGACATATGCGTGTCCGGGGGGGCCCCACATGCTCTGGTTGCGCTCCGTGCGGCCGGCTGCGGCGTGGCACCCCATATCTTCGGTACCAATATAGGCTTCTGTTTCTCTGATTAGACCCGCGGTGCGGCTGCCATCTTTTTCCACACGCACCAATCGCTTGCCGAGCAACTCTCGGGCGACATCGAGTGTTGGTCTACGGAAGAATTTTCGTTGAAGCCGGATTTCTGGATCCATTCTCTGCAGTTGGTCGTGATGCTCGGGCAACGCTTTCCGGTCTTGTATTTGATGGATGTATTTACCTGCGTCAGGAAGCAGCCTGATTTTCCGCTTGGAAGCGCTTATCCTGGCGGATCATTCGTTCCAAACCCTCTTTCAAGCTGTAGCGGGGCTTATAGCCGAGTTTCTGTTTTGCAAGGTTGATATCGGCGCACATCCGTGAAGGCCCGGGATCCTGATCCTCTTTGTAAATCCAATCCCCCTCGGATTCGAGCACCTCAAGCACATATTGGCCGAGCTGCTTGATGCTGGTCTCCGTGCCGCTGCCAATGTTTATGACCGACTGATCGATCGTAGGCGCGGTGGCAGCAGCGACCATCGCTTCGATCACGTCATCGACGTAGACGAAATCACGCGTTTGTCCGCCCTGACCATGAATGACCATCGTGCCGCTGTGGGCTGCCTGGCGCAGGAAATGGGGGATCACCGGTGGGTGGGCCACAGACAGCGGCTGACCCGGACCGTAAGCGTTGAAAACGCGCAGTGACACCGTCTCGATGCCCCAGAGCCTGCCGATCGTGCGAATGTAATGTTCGGCAGCCAGTTTGGAGACTGCGTAGGGTGAACTGGGATTCGGTGGGGTGTCTTCATTGATGGGCTGATCGGCGCGGTCGCCATAAATCGCGCCGGACGAGATGAAAACTACACGGCGCACGCCGACGTCGCGCATCGCTTCCATCACGCTGACCGTGCCACCGACGTTGATGATGTTGTACTCACGCGGGTAGAGGATTGATTCAGGGACAGAGACCTTAGCCGCCAGGTGATAAATGCAGTCGACATCCTGCAGCAGTGTCCAGAGCTTGGGGCGGTCGGTCACGTCGCCGCGCGTGAAGAGCACATCTGGATTCAGACGTGCCGGGTCGCCTGCGGAAAGATCATCGAAGCCGCGCACCTGGTGGCCCTCTCGAGCCATACGGTTGGCCAGCGCAGATCCCAGGAAGCCCGCTGCACCGGTAACAAGAAAATTCATCAAATACTGTCCTTTGGGCCGATGAAAAGCCCTGGAGGATTCGGCATTATAACATGCGGGCTCATGCTCATTGACTTCTCAAGAGCGCTTGATACACTCCCAGTATGATGATGCATACGGCGGTTGAGTGGGCTTTAGACACGCTTCGAAGGGCGATTTTAATCGTCATTTTGACGATCTTACTCGGTGGTAGCGTGATATCCGTTCAAAGCCAGCAGGCTCAGACGAGGATATTCACGCGCCCGGTTGAGTTTAATTTTCTCGATTGGACTCTGGCGGCAGCGTTATCCAAAATGGGCCAATGGAGTCTGGGGGCGACGAGCTATCTTCTCGAACCTCAACGCAGAGAACTTGTCGAGCTCTATTTGCATGATCTCGCCGAGACCCAACGACTTCAAGCTCACCTAGAGGATCTCTACGGTGATCCCGACCAAAGTGGGGTGGAGCAGGCGACCTCTCAAGTGCGGGCTGAGCTCGAGGAGATGCGCAAGCGCGTTAGGAGTCTTCGTCCGGTCGTAGAGACGATCCTTCAGGAAGACGTCGGTGTCGTGCTTCAGGAGATGGGTTTTGACATCGCCGGAGCCCCGTTCCCGCCGGTATTGATGCAGTTCACACCGCTTCCCTCTGCGTTGATCGTCTCGCCTCGCGATGAGATCCGCCAGGAAACGAACATCACATTGCAGGTCGGCTTAACTCTGGAGGAAAAAATCCGCATTGAGGAACGGGTCGAATCCGAGCTAGATGTCTCGGCGTTGGTCGTGCCCATAGGCGGGCTGGGAACTTATCCGACGATGATCCAGCAGAGCACGACCCTCTCCTGGATTACGGAAGTCATCGGGCATGAGTGGACGCACAACTATCTCTCACTGCACCCTCTGGGCTTCAATTACAACACGACGCCCGAGCTGCGGACGATGAACGAAACAACGGCTTCACTGATGGGTGTTGAGTTCAGCCGGCGCGTGCTCCGCGCTTCATATCCTGAATACCTCCCGCCGGAGGACACGCAGCAGGCTTCTGAAATCGAAACGGAACCCCCAGATGAGGAAACCTTCGATTTCCGTGCGGAGATGCGTAAGACGCGTTTGCGTGTGGACGAACTGCTGGCGCAGGGTGAGATCGAAACAGCTGAAGAGTATATGGAAGCTAGACGCGTCTTCTTCTGGGAGCACGGCTACCGTATCCGCAAGTTGAATCAAGCCTATTTCGCCTTCCACGGTGCTTATGCGGACGAACCGGGCGGTGCCGCCGGCGATGATCCTGTCGGCAGTGCGGTACGCGCTTTATGGGAAGATGTTGACTCGGCAGCGAACTTCCTGCGCATGATGTCCGGGCTGAATTCCTTCGAGAGACTCGAAGAGATACTTCAAGCCCAACTCACCACTCGCTGATCAGTGCGGCGAGCAGCGCAATGCGCTCGGCGAGCGGGGCAATCTCGATCAGCTCTTCAGAGGTGTGCGCTCCGCGCCCAAGCGCGCCCAGGCCGTCAAGCACTGGCAGGCCCTGAGCGGCTACGAAATTAGCGTCTGATCCGCCGCCTGTTCCCCCTTCTGACAGCTCGATGCCCAGATCTCCCGCAATCGATTGTGCTCTTTTGAATGCCTCAACGATTTCGGTGTTACGTTCCATGGGAGGGCGGTTCCATCCACCACGCACCTTGAGTGAAGCGCCGTCCAACTTGGGTTGTAAAGCCCGGATTTCTTCGATTACGCGATCACCTTCCGTCCTGGTTAGCGCACGAACATCAACCTGGGTCCGGCATCGATCAGGGACCACGTTGGAGCGGCTGCCGCCGTGAACGACACCGACGTTAAGAGTGGTGTCATCATTGCCATGGGCAATCTTCAAAAGGTCGGGGATCTGCAGCGCGATCTCCACGATGGCGTTTACACCGCGCGAAATTTCGGATCCGGCGTGTGCAGCGTATCCCTTCGCCTCAATTTCAAAACCCAGGATCCCTTTGCGCCAGGTTTTCAGTGCTCCTCCTGGAAGAGCGGGCTCGAGGCAGAAAACGACCTCATACTTCTTAGATAAGTCTTCGATCAGATCACGGGATGTCTTGCTGCCGGTCTCTTCGTCTGAGGTGACCAAAAGCGACACTCGCCGACCGTTCAGACGGTCCTCTTCTCCCAGGATTTCCACTGCGGTCATGGCCATCGCGATGCTGACCTTCATGTCGAGGATGCCGGGACCAAAAAGATGATCGTCTGTTCGCTTGTAAGGCATCCTCTCGAGCATACCGAGCGGGTGGACGGTGTCCATGTGTGTCAGCATCAGAACCCCCCCGCTGTCTTCAGCACCCCAGGTTCCCAGAAGGTGGTCTCCTGCGTGGGTTTGCGGGAAGAATTGGATCTGCGCGTCGCTCGCGTCCATTTCCCTTGCGAGAAACACACCGAGTTTATCGACGGCTTGTTTGGATGTCGTGGGGGTCTCGATTTTTACGTAAGACTCGGTGCGCGCTATCAACCGTTCTACATGGTTCTCGAATTTGGTGATGGGGATGGGGGTCATGCAGATACTCCGTCATGGAATGGGTGAAATTACTCGTAGGGATAATGACTCGAAATTGCTTCATTGGACGGGCAGGCAAATGTCAGCAGAGGTGTAAGTTCTGTTGGCGTATCCGTACTGTAAAGGTTCGAGAACCTGGGAGGGATGCTGTTCGGCAAATCGCCGTGCGTTGCTGCATGCTGCCTGTGCGTCTTCGGTTTCAAGGTAAGTCTGCCAGTAGGCTTCGGCAAGCAAGCGCATGCCGTATGCTGGATCGTCCTGCGGCACCGCTTCTTGAAGGAATTGGACCGCTTGTTGGGCCGCGTTTGTGCGATCCAAGGCGACATAGATCGTCATTTGTCGATAGGTGGCAAATGCAGCCAACTCGGCAAAACCTGCTTCCCCTTTAATCCAATCATCGAGCGACGCGTTTTCGCGGACACGCTGGTACATTATCAGGGCTTCCTCAAGGTTTCCAGCTGAAGCGGCGTCATCGGCATCGTGCAATAAATGGATCCGATATGTCGGCGCAGCGAGTTGTTCACCGGCGAAGACGAATTTTGACCGATCATCCGACCACTCCCATACGCGCGTTAATTGCCGATAAGGCCCGGCACCCACAGAGCTGATGCCCTGGGCGGAAATCTCTATGCGATAAGTGCCATCGCTTTGTGGTCCGGCAAGATAAATGGTTGGAGAAGGCAGATCGTCAGAGCGACCCTCAAAGAGGTTTTTAAAGCCAGATCGATTCCAACGCAGCACCTCAACCTGTTTAAAGCATGTGTGCGCGCCACATGTCTCGCGTGTGTAAAGGATCTCTGCAATACCATCGGCGTTTAGATCCTGGACGCTCACAAGAATTGGTGGTCCATTGTTTTGTCCAGGAGCAGATGAATAAGCGAGTCTGTAGCGGTTCTTGTCGCAGCGGAAGATCAGCAGTGAACCGGATGATTGCCCATCCGGGCTGCTTTGATAAAGTGTGAACGCCAGGTCTTCGAGGCCATCCCCGGTCAGGTCACGGCGGACGGTGTTGGCGGCCGACTCATCAGCGGTGGGTGTCGAGGCCAGCGCCTGTGCAAGCGGCTCGACCAAGCCGCCCTGATTGAGGTACTCCTGAAGTTCGGAGGCCCAACTGAATGAAGCGTTCAGTTCAGGCATCGGTGGTGAGCCAGGCGGAACCGGGCAGCCACTCTCGGGAGCTGCGGTGGGGGTGCTCTGGATGGCCGTCTCTGTCGGGCTCTCTGATTGTTGAGATACTATCGTAGTTTGCATTGCCGGGGTGGCAGGTTGTTTTGGTTCCGGCTCGGGTACCGGGGCGCACGCCCCCAATAGGATCAGGATTGCCACCGTGAGTATCCTGTGCGAGGAGTGTGTGTTGTTACTGGATTCGGTTCGAAGGCTATGCATACACCGAGTCTAAAGCATCAGGCAGAGGGTAACAAGGTTATGCGCGTACCTGAGAGGGCAAGGCTCCGTGTGCAGTGGAAGGTTGCGATTAAGGGTTTTGGCCTGCTTGACGTATACTTTTGAGGATGGATATCTCACTGCCCATCGGCTCTATACCAGCGCAGCCTGGACCACTTGCCAGGTTTATCCCACCGATGGACTCCGGCGTGATCGGACAGATGTTAGGGTCCCTCGATCTAAAGGGATCGCACATCCTGGATCCTTTTGGTGTGTCGCCGCGCGTGCCTATAGAAGCGGCGAAAGCTGGTCGTGCAGTCGTCGTCATTGCCAATAACCCAATCAGCCGTTTTATCCTGGAAAGGACGCTCCACCCATTTGAGGTTTCGGAGCTGCGGACTGCGTTAGCTCAAATCTCCGCTTTACCAAAAGACAGAACACGCATGGAAAACTTCCTGCTAAAACTCTACAGCAGCCGTTGTGCGCGCTGCGGTGAGATTGTCTCGGTCGACTTTTTCGTTTGGGACAAAGAGCTGGGTGGTCCTTCCCATAAAGTATACGCCTGTGATCATTGTGCCCACGCTGGCGAGGTGCCTGCCACAGAGGATGACTGGGAGCGCGCACTGGATTACTCTCGCCGGGGCCTGCACCATGCCATGGCCGTCGAACAGGTTGCGCCGCGCGGTGATCCTGACCGGAGACATGCTGAGGCGGCGTTGGCTGCATACCCGGGTCGGTCGATCTATGCCATAACGACGCTTCTCAATAAGGTGCAGCAGCTAGCGCTTGAGCCCGAGATCGAATCCGCTGTGCATGCGCTCCTGCTTTCGGCATTCGACTCCGGAAACTCACTATGGGGCTATCCGGATGGACGCGAACGACCGCGCCAGTTGGTCGCTTCACAGCGCTACCGCGAGTTCAACCTCTGGCGGGCGATGGAGGAGGCCGTGGGGATCTGGGCGATGGAGGCTCCTGGGGTCGCATCGCGGGAACTCGAATCAGGCACAAACTTGGAGGCCGGCACGGTGCACATCTTCCACGGATCCTATACGCAGCTGAAGGACCTGCTCGGCGACGAGAGCCTGGATCATGTGGTGACCGTGCCGCCGCGCCCCAATCAAGCGTACTGGACGCTCTCGGCACTCTGGGCTGCGTGGTTATGGGGGCAGGCGGCTGCGGCTCCGATCAAGGTGGCGCTACGGCGCAGACGCTACGATTGGGCCTGGCACGCCGGGGCGCTTAACACGGTGATCCGTCAGGTATCGCCGCTGCTCAGATCACCGGCAAAAACTGCTGTGTATCTACCCGAATCAGAACCCGGATTTGTGGCTGCGCTGCTCAGCAGTTTTGACGCGGCCGGCTACGACCTAATCGGCAGGGCGCTCAGGTCGCATGAGGGGCATGCTGTTACGCTGTGGCAACGGGGCGATCCTGGAGCAAGCAGAACACAAGCCAGATTGCTGGCGGGACCATTGATCCAGGCTTGTCAGAACGTTCTCGGGCGACGGTGCGAACCCGCCAGTTTCCCGGTTGTACACGCTGCGGCCTGGACCTATTTGACGAGTGAGCATTATCCTCGCATGCACTGGGATTCAGAGACCCGACAAATGATGCAGAAGATCGGTGAGAGTCTGAGCGAAGTTTTGAATGACGCACGTCTCTTCCACCGGCTTGGTCGTGGCGTGGAATTAGAGACAGGGCTCTACTGGATCGTGGGCCAACCGGAATGCGGTTTGACGCTCTTCGACCGCGTAGAGCAGCTGGTATTGGACGCGCTGCGCAGCCGGCTACATCTGCGCTTGGAAACCGTCGACCGCCAGGTCTGCGATGCTCTCAACGGGCTTGAGACGCCCGGCAAGCGCCTTGTCCTTACTGCGCTGGAGTCTTACGCAGAAACTTCTGGACAGGACCGCTGGAACCTCCGACCGGAGGATTTCGAAGAGGCGCGGGCTGAGGATCGAAAGGAGATGCGTGCCGATTTGATCCGTCTGGGCGAGGACCTTGGCTTTGAAGTCAGGGCTCAAGAGCAGGTTGCCTGGCATGAGGGTGATCAACTCCGCTACCGGTTCTTAATCCGTGAGACGGCAGTTCTGGGCGATATAAACATGGATCCTGAGGGGGCGCTTACGGTGGTGATGCCTGGCGGGCGCGCCTCGCTGCTCGCTGAGAAATCGCGTCGTGACCCACGCATCCGGGAGTGGCTCGAGAGCGGCCCGCGCATATTGAAGTTCCGTCATGTCCGCCGTCTTTTATCCGAGTCGACGTTGACGCGTGAGAATCTCACCGAGCGGCTTGCGATCGACCCACCCGAGCATCAGGATCCTCAATTACCGCTTCTTTGATACCAGGATGGTCCAATGATCAATGTAGCCTTTGCAGGGATAGTCGCATACTTTATCGGTTCAATCCCATTTTCGATTGTGATTACGAGAACGCTTACCGGGGAAGATGTTCGCGCCAAGGGATCAGGACATGCCGGCGCCACAAACACGATGCGCACCGCAGGGTGGTGGGCTGGAGTTATCGTTTTGGTGCTCGACATCGCCAAGGGATCGCTGGCCATATGGGTGGCGGATCTCATGGCAGGCGGCGGGCTCCCGCCGGCATTGATCCGATCCATGGCAGCGGCGCTCGTCGTCATCGGTCACTGCTGGCCGATCCTGGCTGGTTTTCGAGGCGGGATGGGCATGGCAACCGCAGGAGGTGCGTTGTTGTACGTCTGGCCGCTCGGTTTTGTGCTCGGTGTTGGCCTCGCTGCCACCGCCCAGTTGATCGTGCGCCACTCAGCGCGCGGCAACATCGTCACCGGACTGCTGCTGGGTCCACTGTGGGCTCTTTTCGGCGTGGGCTGGGATCGCCTGGGAACCGCGCTTGCGGTCGGGGTTGTCGTGGCGGCACGCGCCATCTCAGATTGGAACCGTGAATACCGCGAGCTGTGGTTCGATCGGGAGGAATGAGTCTTTCTCGGTTGAAGCGGTGACCTGGCCTCAACCGGAAGGTGGCGGGTTCAACGTCGGTGTGGCGGTCGGTGTCGGTGTGGCTGTGGGTGTGGGCGAAGCCGAAGGTGTCTCTGTCGGCGTGGGCGTGGGCGTCGTTGTCGGTGTGGAGGTCGGCGTGGGTGTAGGTGTGGGCAGCAGGATATTCATGCGCAGCTCGATGACCGCCTTGCCTCCACGCTCGCTGCGTACCGCCAGCCTGAGCGTAACCGGCCCGTTGGGCAAATCGGAGATATCCCACTCGACCAATTTCCCCGGATCACGCACTGCATCACTGTTGTGAGCGATATCCGGCCAGCTGTTTGGCCGGTCGCCGATGCCGTATTCCAGAACCCAGTCTTTGAAGTCATCCGTAGCCGCGGCACGTCCAAAAATTGAGATCGGGTTGCTGGATAGAATCGCGCCGTTGGAGGGATCGGTAAATTCAATGATCGGTCTCGGGCTGCTCGCCGTGCAGGTTTCTTCCGGGATGAAGAAGAGCGGGTCGTCCTCGAAGCCAATCTCTTCTGCGAAATCCTGACCAGCGGGTTCTTCCTGCAGCCACTCACGCGCCCAGGGATCATCCACGTTCAAGCCAAGCTTCTGGTCGACGAAATCGCCGCATTCGGCGGAGGCCAGCAAAAGCGAATAGGTGTCGACCCAGGCTTCTTTCCAAAGATCTTCTTCTGGCGGCCTCGGGGGTTGGTCGTTGGCGAAGATCTCGGTCATCTGGTCGGGACACCACTCTGAAGGCTGAGCCCCGGAGATCTCACAGATGACGCGGTCCACGATGCCTGCTGGCCGGACAAATGCGACGTTGCGTTCGCCAGAAAGACGTTCGGTGGCGTACTGCATGAACTCATTCCAGATTGGCGCCGCACCACTAAGCCCGGAAGTGTTGCGCATCGGTGTGTAATCAGCGTTTCCAACCCAGACGCCGACGGCGAGATCGGGTGTGTAGCCGAGCGTCCAGTTATCGCGGAAGTCGTTAGTCGTGCCGGTTTTGGCGGCTGCCGGAAAAGGAAGGCGCAGCGCAGAGTTGGGGCCAAATGCCGGCGTCCGGGCGGCATTATCACTCAGGATGTCTGTGATCAAGTAGGCGTGCTCGGGTCGAATCAGCTGTTCGCCATCCGGGATTTCGTACTGGTAGACTACAGCCCCATCCGTGTCCTCGATGCGCAGGATCCCGGTTGGGGGCAGCTGGATGCCTGTGTTGGCGTAGGTGGCATACACTTTTGTCAGGTCGAACAACGTGACATCGCCGCCACCCAGCGTTAGTGAGAGACCATAGTCGTTGCGGGTGAGCGTGGTGATGCCCACGCGGCGAGCGAAGGAAAGGAATCCTTCCTCTTCTGGTGTCCCCGGATCGTCGTAAATGCGCACAAAATCAAGCGTCTTCACGGCGGGGATGTTGTAGGAATTCGCCAATGCGGCGCGCACGGTCACTGGACCGTGGAAGCGCCCATCGTAGTTGACCGGCTCATAAGGTGGCCGCGGGTCATCCGGGTTGCCGGAGGGTGGAAATTCAGAGGGGACGTCCCAGATCAGCGTCCCGGGGGTCCAGCCCTTCTCAAAAGCTGCAGTGTAGGTCAGTGGCTTCATCGATGAGCCCGGCTGCCGCGGCTGGACGGACATGTTTATCTGTCCGTCGATGGCTTCGTTATTGAAGTCGGCCGACCCAACCATCGCCAGGATCTCGCCTGTGTTCGGGTCCAGGGCGATAAGCGCACCATTGGTAGCGTTTTTATCGGCGAGTTCGTCGACCTGTTCGCGCACGATTTGCTGTGCGCGGGTCTGCAGCGTGGGGTCGAGAGTCGTGTAGACCGTGAACCCGGAACGGTAAATCGTCTGTGGATCGTAGAGTTCCTCAAGTTCACCACGGATGTATGTGACCCAATGCGGGAAACGCATCTGGATATCGGGCGGTTGGAAATCGTAATTGGTAATTTCTGCGGCAGCGATCCCGGCGTCCTCGGGCGTGACGCAGATCGGCGATTGGCTGTTGCTGACATAGATGCAGCCTTGCTCCTGGCTTGTCTTAACCATCAGTGTGAGCACCTGGCGATGGCGGGCGAGCGTGGCATCGGGGTTGGTGAAGATGTCATAAACAGAGGGCGCCTGGACGATGCCGGCTAGAAATGACGCGTGGGGGAGGGTGAGCTTGTCAGCGGTCGTATTGAAATATGTTTCGGCTGCCGCTTCGACTCCGTAAGCGAGGTTGCCGAAATTGTGTTGGTTTAAATAGAGTTCGAGAATTTCATCCTTTGAATACCTGCGGGTGATTTCCGCAGCGAGCATGATCTCGCGTGTCTTCCGCCGGGCCGTGCGGCGGGCAACCTCCTCCGGTGAGAGCAGGAGATTGCGGGCGACCTGTTGAGTGATGGTCGAGGCGCCGGAGACGATTTCCCCCTGAGTGTAGTTCTGCCAGAGGGCGCGGAACATCGCCGCCAGGTCAAAGCCGGGATGCGAGTAGAACTGGCTGTCCTCCGTCGAGAGGATTGCAGCGATCATGTATGGTGATATTTCGTCGAGAGGCACGTACGTCCGTCGCCCGGCCTGGGGATCCAGGAGCTCATAGAGAAGATTGCCCTCACGATCCAGGATGCGGGTCGTCTCAAACTGCGCAGCCCGGTCCTGCAGATCTTCGACCGGCGGGAGTGAAGAGGCCAGCGCGGCGTATTGGTAGAGGCCAAATGAGAGCACCCCGATCAACAAGGCTGCGAATAAGAACATCCCCAGGATCGCCATGCGGAGCATACAGCCTCCACAACCTGATTGGATAAACCGATCGGGCGCGGTGGGCTTCTGTGCAGATGCCGGCGGGCGATAAGCGGCTGGAGCGACTTGTGTGGCGTCGATGTCGGTCTCGGGGACCCGTTCAAGCAGCGAAGCCGCCTCGCCAACATCTGGATCTCGCCGCGCAGATGCCCGGGCTTGTGCTGGAGGCGTGGCTTCGTTCTCTTTCTGTCCGCGGCCAAGGCTATCTTCTTCTGCGGCATCGGGGTCGGACGCAAATTCCTCCGACATCCAGCCACCGGTCTTCTCGGGTGATCCCGTCGGATGGCGGTCGGCTACCTGTGGAGGTTGGCGCTCAGGGTGGACATCGCTATCTGTTTGCCCGTCGAGCAGCCGTTTCAGCTTCTTGGCCGGATCTTCACCGGTAGGTTTGTTGTTCGCGGGGGAGGAATCCGAGCCTGGGACATCGGTTGGTTCCGGTCTGTCCGCTTGCTCGTTCTGCGATGTATTTCGTGCGGAATCCTCGTTAAAATCCGGCATGGGCTGAGATTATAGCATGTGAGGCGGACATAAGCCGCAGGGTTAAGGACCACCTAGTCTTGTCCAGATTTGCTGCGCATCAGCACGTTCCAGTGGCCCTTCATGACGGACTTATCGTCTTGATTAAGCACATCGACTTCGATGAGCAGCGAACCGCCACCCAGTCTCGGCAGTGCTTTCTTCTCCTTGACCTCCAGTACGATATGGATGGTGTCCCCAAAGAATAGCGGTGATCTGAATTTCCAATCGGTTATCTCGCGAAAGGCGATCACTGTGCCCTCCATAACCCCGGTGCGTGCGGCGAGACCGGAGGCGATGGCCATCCCCAGCAAGCCATGTGCGACGCGTTGACCGAAGGGCGTCGTCTGTGAGTATTCAGCATCGGTGTGAATCGTGGTGTAATCGCCGGACAGGCCAGCAAACATCATGACATCAGCTTCAGTGATCGTGCGACCCGGGCTGTGAACTTGCTGGCCGACCTCGAACTCCTCAAAATAGAGACCGCGCATGCTGGATTTCATCGTTCCTCCTTTGCTAATGACAGGAGCCATTCTAGCATGGGTAAAATCGCTTCACTGCGTTGACCTTTAGAGAGCAGGTCCTTACAATTCACCCATGCGTATTTGGTCATTACCTCTTGATGCTCCCCTCACATTAACACTGGCGGCGGACCCACGTTCTGCTGACTTTGACGCGGATAACGACCAGATCTGGCGGTTGAGGCTGGCGGAGAGCGAACCTGTCGGTATTGCTTTGGAGAGCACATACGGTTTGCGAGCAATGAATATGCGCATCCTGCCGGCGTTTGAGTTTGAGGGACAGCTCCATCATGATCCACGGGATTTCCATTCAGCAGCGCAGGTTCAAACCTGGCTGCCTTCATACATATCGATGCTCATCAGGCCTTTCCCGGAGTACGAGGTCAGAGCTGAATATTGGTTGTGGAGTTCATCGCTGCTTGCTGGCCGCTTCACGGTCAGGAACCTGAGTGATGAGGCGATCGAACCGGGTTTAAGGCTCTATGGCATCCTTCAAGGTGGTGAAGACGCGCGGCCAATGAGCGAGGAGCTACAAAGCGGCGTGCGCATTCTAAGCGGCCGCACTGCGGATCTGTATCCAGTCGTTTTCCTGGATGGCGGCGCGCGGAGCGAGCCCGCGCCCTATCCGGCGCTGGGCGTGAATACGTTGCTGGCACCAGGGGAGACACATTCCTGGACATGGGCGCACAGTGCCGCAGAATCGGTGGATCAAGGATTTCAGCGTTGCCACGAATTGCTGGAAGCGTATTGGGATGCCGGCATAGCGAAATTGATCATGGAGCACAGCGACATGGTCGAGGTGGAAACCGGAAATACTGAGTGGGACGCGGCAATTTGGGCTGCTCAGCTAGAAGCGCAGATACTCTTTCTGCGGCCAAATCGCAGATGGAAGCACGCCGTTCCGGTCCGGTCTCGCTCGATAAAGGACGGCAGTTCAGGCGCGTCCGGTGCATCCCCCTGGGAGCCAGCCAATCCCTGGGATGCTTTCTACACCGCGCTTCAACTCCTGCCGGCATCGCCTGATCGGGTCCGGGGGTACATCGAGAGTTTGCTGCGGCTGCAGGACGGCAGCGGCCATATCCCGGCGATGACCGATTTCGCGATCCCGCATGAGGGCTGGCTCCATCCGCCGATTCTGGCGCAGCTGGCACTGAGGCTCCACAGAAGAAATGAAGATGACGACTTTCTGAAGGATCATTTTCAATCGCTGCTTTCGTTTTACGATCGCTGGTTTTCCAGTGACCATGATCGTGACGAGGATGGATTCCCGGAATGGGATCATGTAAACCAGGCAGGTTTTAAATTCTGGCCGGCTTTCAGCCCGTGGTTTGAGTGGTCTAAAGGTCTTGATCTATCTACGGCCGAGACGGCGGATCTCGCTGCAATGCTCATCCTGGAAGGTGAAGCACTGATTGCGATCGCTTCGGCCGTCGGGCTCACAATACCAGTAGAGAGCGTTCAAGACCGGGTCGATCTGCTCAAAGAACGCCTTGAGCAAGCCTGGACCAAGGGCGCTGGCTACAAGCACGTCGATCACTATCTCCACGAGAGCGTAGCTGGCAAACGATTGGCTGTGCGGCGTGGTTCATTCGTGCACGCGGTGAACCGAGAGTTCGAACCGGCAGTGCGCGTGCTCCTGCAAATCGAGGGCGAGCAGAACGGGGCACGTGACCTCATCATGCGCATTCACAGCAGAGGGCGCAGGGGTCCTGGCCGGGTGGAAGAGTACAGTTTCCGCAAAGCAAATTGGTTCCTTGATTATGGGTATCTGACCAGTGAGAAACCAAGCGCCGGGATCGAACGGATCGAGGTAGAGGGGATCGACCGGAGTTTTAGAACAACGCTGTCACTGGGCGACTACGCCCGGGAGGACATCGGATTGCTGCTGCCGCTTGCTGCCGGTTTGCCGTCGCAAGATCGCGCTGAAGAAACCATCCGTGAAAACCTTATGGATATTGACCGCT
This sequence comes from uncultured Anaerolineales bacterium, assembly GCA_965603565.1. Lineage (GTDB taxonomy): Bacteria > Chloroflexota > Anaerolineae > Anaerolineales > E44-bin32 > E44-bin32. The sequence continues at coordinate 22,657 of CBFDDM010000011.1, forward strand.
ATTGGCGCCCGGGGGGTGTCCCCTCTGTGCCTGCAGATGACCCTGAGTATGCCGGTGCTGATGGTCCGCGTGCGGGTACGATTAACATGTTGAGGAATCACTGGCTTGGCGAAGGCCTGCTTCGTTATGGTTTCCGTGAAGAAGCGGGTGAATTATTTGCGAAATTGATGGGATCTGTTGTGAATACGCTCAAGAGTCAACACGTGTTTTCCGCTCGTTACGACGCCGACATTAAACGAGTCTTACGGGATAAAGTCAACGCCGCGGGGCTGACGCCATTTGCGCTGTTGCTTGAGATCCTGGGGGTTGAACTTATAAATCCCAGGAAGGTGCGTGTTAAACCCGGCAACCCATTCCGGGAACCCGTGCAATTGTCATGGCGTGGACTTCAAGTAGTTTGTGCTGCAGATCGAACAATTGTCACATTTCCTGATGGCAGCGGCATAGAAGTAGTAGGGGAATCGGCACGCCTGGTTGAGCAGATTGATTGACTTTAGATTGTTATAATCAAGCATCCATAATCCATGCACATGTTTACATTCGCGGCAGGCTTCTCTCGATGAGCCCCAAAATAGGAAAGAGATAAATTTTGGCATCACAGATCCATTCCCTGATCGGTAACAGCGAGAATTCGATCCTACCAGTATTGCTGGCTCTCGCGCTGATTATCCTGACGGCGAAATTTCTAGGAGCGTTGGCAAACCGGCTCGGCCAACCGACAGTGCTCGGTGAACTGCTCGCTGGTCTCTTGCTCGGGCCGACTTTCGTCGACCTGCTATCCCTGTCATTTTTCGAGGGAACCCGGGTAGATGTAACCATCAAGCAGTTCGCCGAGATTGGCGTGATCCTCTTGATGTTTACAGCCGGTCTTGAAGTCGAGTTGAGTGATCTCCGCCGTGCCGGGACTCCGGCGATAATGGCGGGTCTACTGGGGGTTCTTGCCCCGCTCGGGCTGGGAACCGGGCTTGGCCTGATCTTCGATCTCGGAATGAGCCTGTCGGTCTTCATCGGCATCGTAGCCTCCGCAACCAGTGTAAGTATCTCCGCACAAACACTCATGGAGTTGGGTCGTCTGCGGTCCAGAGAGGGGGCTACCCTCCTTGGTGCGGCGGTGATCGACGATATCGTCGTCATCATGGTGCTCTCTGGGTTTCTGGTCATTACTGGCGGTGAGGGTTCCATCCAAACGCTCGCGCTCCAATTAGGCAAGATGATCCTGGTTCTGTTGTTGGTCAGCCTTTTTGCCTTCGTACTTATGCCCCGCGTAGCCGAGTTGAGCAATCGACTGCGGGTCAGCGAGGGATTGATCGCCGTGACGCTGGCTTTAGTGCTGTTGCTGGCGTGGGCAACAGAATACTTTGGCAGTGTAGCCTCGATTACGGGTGCTTTCATCGCCGGACTTGGACTACGCGGAAGTCACTTACGCGATGAAATCGAAGACAGCGTACACAGTTTGAGCTTCGGGTTTTTCGTGCCAATCTTCCTCGCCGATATTGGGTTGCGTGCGGACATCGGCGCGCTTGAGGCTGGCGGTCTGCTGTTTGCAACCGCTCTACTGGTGGTGGCTGTCTTCTCAAAAATCCTGGGCAGTGGAAGCGGCGCCTGGGCTGGCGGTATGCATCCGAAGGCTGCTTTGAGGATTGGAACAGGCATGATATCCAGGGGGGAGGTGGGGCTGATCGTGGCTGGGGTAGGGATCACGGAGGGCATCCTTCCGCAAGCGCAGTTCACACATGTCGTTCTGATGGTGCTGGGGACCACGATACTGACGCCGGTCTTATTGCGCTGGCTGTATAGAAATGGAGAGGCCATCAATGGCTAAAATGCTCATTTTCGTAATTCATGATCCAGCGAACGTGGATGCGGTTGTCAGGAAGTGGGCTGACCTGGGGGTCGGCGGTATCACCATCCTCGATAGCAGCGGATGGGTTCAGAAATTTGGAGAACGGATTATTCGAGATGACCTGCCGCTTTTCCCGTCCATGCGCAGGATTCTGCGTGAGGAGGAAGCCACCAATCGGACAATTTTCAGCGTCATTCCTGATGAGTTCAGCATAAACGAACTGGTTCTTGAAACCGAGAAGATCGTCGGTAAATTGGAAGATCCAAACACTGGCATTTTGATCGCGCTCCCGGTTCTCGATGTGTATGGGTTACGGGTCGGCGAACATGGACAGGATTAAGCGCGCGGTCAGAACTTGGAATGCACATCCATCGATGGAATAATTGATTCATGAGTGAATTGGCTCAAATTGAAACGCTGATCCTGGAACTGCTGCTTATCGTTTCTATCGTCGCCATTCTAGTCCGAAGATTCAGGATCCCATACACGGTGGGTCTCGTGCTCGCCGGCCTGGCGCTTTCGCTGCGTGCAGGTTTGGAGATCCAATTAAGCTCCGAGTTGATTTTAAGTTTGCTCTTGCCCCCTCTTGTTTTCGAATCGGCGTTTCACCTTAATATCAACCGATTACGACAGAATCTGATCACAATCGCCATCCTGGCGGTTCCAGGTGTGGTGCTCAATATGCTCATCATTGGCGGGATCCTGAGTTTCGGGATAGGGCTGCCGCTGACGATCGCGCTGGTATTTGGTGCTTTGATTGCCGCCACTGATCCGGTTTCTGTGATCTCTATCTTCCGTCGTCTGGGTACTCCCAAACAGCTGGAGGTACTGCTGGAAGGCGAGAGCCTTCTCAACGATGGCACGGCGATCGTGATCTTCGGCCTGGCGTTGGAGACGATGTCCTTGGGCAGGTTCGATTTGTCCCGAAGCATTTTCCAGTTCTTCGAGGTCGCCGGCGGTGGCATCGTGGTCGGTTTGATCCTGGGGTGGTTGGCAAGCAGGTTGATTGCGCGCATCGACGATTATGTCGTTGAGACCACATTGACCACGGTGCTCGCGTTTGGATCCTACCTCGTAGCCGAGCAGTTGCACACCAGCGGCGTACTCGCCGTCGTTGTCGCGGGCCTGGTGAGCGGCAATATCGGTGAGCGGGACATGTCCCCGACCACCCGTATCGGACTGGTAAACTTCTGGGATTACATGGCGTTCCTCTCCAACTCGGCGATTTTCCTCATGATCGGATTGGACGTCGAGTTGTTATCGCTGGTGGGGAACTGGCAGCTGATTCTCTGGGCGATTTTCGCCGTGCTTGTTGCCCGTGCGGTGGGAATCTACGGTCTCGCCCGGCTCGGACAATCGATCCCAATGCGTTGGCGACATGTCCAATTTTGGGGAGGTCTGCGCGGGGCGATCTCGCTAGCCCTGGCGTTGAGCCTGCCGTTTGGGCTCGGTGCGGATCGAAGAACGCTGATCGAGATGACCTATGGTGTCGTGCTCTTCAGCCTGGTGGTTCAGGGCATGAGCATGAGCGCCCTGCTCAGGAGACTGGGGATCACCATTAAATCAGAGGACGAGATCGAATATGAACGTCGCCACGCACGCGCAATGACAGCGCGCGCCGGCTTACGGCACCTGCAGAGCTTGAGCGGAGATGGTTTGATCTCGGCGCATACATGGCGCGCGATTGAGCCAATGCTCGAGCAGCGCATGGATGCGTTAGTTGGATCTGTTCAAGAAGTAATCAGCGAATCCCCTGAACTGGAAGCCGAAGAAATGGAGACCGCCCGGCGCGAGATGCTGCGTGCCCAGCGCAGCATGCTGAGCAATCTACGGAGGAGCGGAACGATCTCTGAAGAGACATTTGATGAACTGGTGACCGAAATCGATCAAGCGCTCACCTCGGATCGCGAGGCTTGGGGCGAGTATGCTTACAGAGCGATCGAAGAAGAAGATATCTGCCAGCTGCTGTTCGTCGTCGTGCAATCGCGGGACCTCGAATCTGCGTCCAACGCGCTGGCGATCCGCGGGATACAGGTTACCCGCATCGAATCGAAAGGTGGATACTTGAGGAAGCGCAATCACGTGCTCCTGCTGGGGATTGGGGAAGGACGTCTCCATGATGTTTTCGAAACGCTAGGACGTGTATGTCAGGAGCGCGTTGAGTACTTGGCACCAGAGCAGTTGGGCGGGGAAGAGGGCGGGCAGATTCCGGTTCAGTTGAAGGGCGCGACGACTTTTGTAGTCGATGTCGAACGATGTGAGGTTCTAAGATGAAATTGATAGTTGTGATCGTCCGCAATAAAGACAGCGATAACGTGCTGGATAAACTAATCGAGGCTGATTTTGGGGTGACTCATATCGCGTCGACGGGTGGCTTCCTGCGCAAAGGCAACGCCACGCTGTTCATCGGGACAGAGGAGGAGCGCGTCGACCGGGCGATGGAAGTGATTCGCAATGCCACGACTGCTCCGGAGGATAATCAGCGTCGCGCGACAGTCTTTGTCCTGAATGTGGAAGAGTTTGCGCAGCTAGAATGAAAGCGGGGTTGTCAGGATTCAGCGATCTGCTCCCACTCCTGGCGCAGGATGCTGTAAACGAGAAGATCCTGATACTCCCCCCATTTCTTTATGTGATGCCTGAGGCAGCCTTCGTACTGCATACCGGACTTGGTCATCACTTTGCCTGACGCCGGGTTGTAAGCAAAGTGCTGGGCAAGAATCCGCTCCAGATCCCATCTCTCGAAACCGAAATCAATCACCATGCGAGCCGCTTCGGATGCATAGCCTTGGTTCCAATGCGGATGACCGATCCAGTAGCCGATTTCGGCACGATCGTGTTCGAGTTGGAGGCTCAATCCGATCGCGCCTACCAGAACGCCCGTATCGAGGGGTGTAATTGCGAAGTTGACGCTCTCTCCCTTTGCGAATGCCGACTCATGTGTCTCAATCCACTCCACAGCCATCTCCAGCGAGTAAGGGTACGGGATCGAGAGCAAATTCGCTGCAATGATTCTCTCTCCGGCATGACGATTGACCTCCTCAGCATCAGCAGCTTCGAAGGGTCGCAATTTGAGACGTTCTGTGATTAGCGTTGGGATTTGCTCAGTCATTTCGAGCCTCCGACCTTTTGTCAGAGGAGAGCACTTCTTCGTAGGATGTAAATTGGATCTTCTCAGGATCCCCAGTCAGCAGGGGTGCAAGCAGATTATTTTCCCAGCGCTGCCAGCGCGCAGGATACTGTTCCTTTGGCGTTGGATCCGAGGTTGTGCCCCACAAATCTTCCCAGGACGAACGTGATGCGTAAACCCAGATAGCGGTCCACTCGCCCTGGGATACTCCCTTGATGCCTTTTAAAAAATGGTAACTCTCCAAACCCGGCAGATCGAACAGATTCGCAGAGAGTGCCTCATCGACGGCTTGCAGGAAGGATCGATCCGACACGCCAGGCCTCAGACGATAATTGTGAATGGATATCACTCTGGTCATGATGCGTATGCCTCGCTTCGGCTCTGATCTATACGGGGATAGCGACCGGTTAGCGATGGAAGGACTCTACCTGGTACACCTCAAAACGCAGTTCGCCGCTCTTCCAGAACTCATCCGGAAGCAGCGCCTTGCGGCATAGAAGTCTCAAGAATTGCTCTGCATCGGGAACGCGCTCCCAGACCTGAGGTAGAAATGTCGCACGTTTCCTCCCGTGCCTCAGGATGACGCCGTCAACCCCGATCTTGAAAAGCGAGGGCAGCTCTGATGGATCTTTGTAATCGATCGGCAGCGGATCAGATAGGACGGATACTTCGAGGTCGATCCTCTCTAGTTCATCGCATTGGATCGGGTTGAATCGGGGATCTCTCGTCGCAGCTGCTCTTGCCCGCAAGACAACGTCTTCTGCGAGGGGATGGCATTTCTCCACGGTACCGATGCACCCCCGCAGCATGCCCTGCAGCGTCAACGTGACGAACGATGCTCGGTGTTCTTGTAATGGGGGCGAGAGAACCAGGATGTCAAGGGGTGCAATAGGGAGTTCTCGAGCTGCCGTGCAAACGGCTTCATGGGCCAGCGAAAGCAATATCTTCTGGTCGGCTGCGGAAAGTCTAGCATGCATGGCAGCACACATCAGTCGGCGAGTTTGCGATAATTTGGATTGAAGTATAGCAGAGGGGGACTATCGCCGGATACTTCGGCATGTTCAACGCGAGCGATGAAAACCGTGTGGGTGCCCGCCTCGATCGTCTCTTCGATGGCACAATCCAGGACAGCGAGGGTATTTCTCGGGACTGGAATGCCGGAGGGTGTGAGCTCGGTCTCCATGCTTTTAAAGCGGTCGCCTTCATCAGGAGTGCGTCCTGCGAAAATCTCAGAGAGATCACGCTGGTCGGTGCTCAGAATGACCACGGCAAAGCGTCGCTCTTCCAGCGCAATATGATGTGTGCGCGCGCTGCGCTCCATCGATACGAGGATCAGCGGTGGTTCGAGAGAGATTGAAACAAACGAGTTTACTGTCATGCCGTGGGCATACCCTTGCCTGCCAACCGTGACAAGTGCCACACCGGTCGCCCACTGGCGCATAACTGTTCTCAGCATTTCGGGTGAGACCCGGTCAGTCATCGGTGTCTCCATATTCCACTTCAGGGTTGGGCGGGCGTGCTGGATCTCCCAGCTTTTCAGCGAAGATCGCTTGTAGCACGGCCGGGGCGAAGTCGGTGAGATCATTGAGCCTGCGGCAAAAGGTTCGCCGCAGTACCAGCGGGCCGAGCAGCAGAGCGGGGACAGGGTTATCGGTATGTCCCCGAATACTGAGGTTTTCAAGGTTGCCGTGATCTGAGGTCAGGACAAATAAATCCTGGCGAGTTCGCCAGGCCTCCACAAGACCGCCGAGCACGTGATCGAAGGATTCCAGCAAATCCAAGGCCTGATCCATCTCGCGCTTGTGACCAGCGTAGTCACTGATCCAGTAATCAAACCAGGTGAAGTCGTACTGGCTGGATACCTCAGCGAGCCGTAAACCGGCTTGATGAGGTGTATATACCGGGGCAGGTGGAAATTCAGGTTGGGCTGCCCAACCCTCACCGGTGAAATCGACCGAAAATGCGTCCCCCGATTGCAGGTCCTCAAAGGTCATTAATTCGATGCCTGCGGCGTGAGCGGCGAGCGGAATGGCGGAATAAAGGCGGCGTCCCGATTCGATCGATTGAAAATATTGAGGTGGATATGCGTTCAGCAGTGCAGCACGGCCACCATTTTGGACAATCTCCTGGAAGAGGTTGCCTGATTCGATGATCCTGGCGATCTCTGGATTGGGCTTGGGACCATAATGAGTGCCAATTTCTTCAGGGACGTTTTTACCGGTTAACAGCGAAGCTTGCCCACTCGCCGATTGAGGAGTTCCCGATATGCCCAAAGTTGGGTCGACAGCGAGCAGCGTGGCCAGGTCTCCTTCAAATGGCGCCGCGCTGGCGATCAGGGGATTGCCACCGATCAGCGAGCGCAGTGTGGGCATCTCCGCGGTAGCGAGCGGGTTTACCTGGGGATCATCCTGTCCCAGACCAATGCCATCGACGAACAGGAAAAACACACGCGGCATCAGCGGATCCTCGTCGCAAGGATCCAGGCTGAGGTGTGGTTATGGTCGGTCCCATAGGTGAGATCAACAATCTCGAACATCGGTTCGAGCCTCTCTCGCAGCTGCGCTTCGGTGGGAGCGGCATCCGGATCATCAGAATCGGCTTTAAGCCATGTGTACAACAAAAAATCGCTCCCCGGCCGGGTCGAGAGTGTTAGTCGCTCGAGGTAGTCATCCTTCTTTTCAATTGGAAGGGCATGGAAGCAGCCGATATCGAGCACGAGATCAAACGGTCCTTCCCCGATTCCATGCTGGGTTACGTCCCCGTGCAGAAAGCGTACGTCCGCATTTGAGTTGCGGGTTTTCCTGCGCGCGATGAAGATTGCCAACGCTGCGATGTCAATTCCCAGGACCGACCAGCCAAAGCCTGCCATCGTCATGGAATTTGTTCCGGTCCCGCAGCCCAGATCCAGAGCTCTTCCCGCTGGATGGGTGCGCATATAATCGATCAGTTCAGGTGGCGAGATGCCTGTATCCCAGGGGGCGTTACCAAAGAGATAACGCAGTTCGAAAAACAGGCGACGGATCATTGCGTGTTTTCCAGAGTCATCCTGACACGCTCGGGATCGAGCACGCCGACCATGCGCCAGATTTCTTCGCCCTGCTCATCGAGGAAGATAAATGTTGGAGTGTACTGGAATTGGTAACGCTGGAGCAGCGGTTCAACACTCTCTTCAAGCACATTCACCCTGATCACATCGAGATCGCCGGCAAAATCGTATTCAATCTGTTTTACGATCGGTTCGGCAGCCAGGCAGGCCACACAGAAGGGACTCTGAAACTCAAGCAACGCTGGGTCCCCGTTGCCGATCGCATCGTTGAACGTCTGGCCGGGAACACTCTCCGTCTCTATTGGTCGGAAGAAAATAAACGCAAACGTCAGACCGATCAGCAGTGCCAGCAGGGCCATGAGGCTGCCTTCTGCAGGCCCTCGCCTGCGCAAATAGATCACTAAAAGGAGCAGCAGCGCGCCTCCGATCAGCAGAAATGAGAATTGATTTAGAAACGCCATTCGACCCTCCGATGGGTTGACGTGGATTGTATCATCGATGTCCTTTGCGCCCGGCTGATAACAATCAAATCCTGTCTGAGACCGTGGTCTGACCCATACGAAAGTCGGTTCTGAAGGCATAGAGTACCCCGTGATATGTCATTTGCGCATCCCGAAATGGCCTGAAGTTTACCGGCGTCTTTACAAGACCCCTCTCCTCCTTTAGAATGCTTACGTTCTCATACAACACCTATCAAAGGAACCCCAAAGAATGAAAGAGTACGGAACCGAATCGATCCGCAATGTCGCTCTGGCTTCCCACAGTGGGAGCGGGAAGACCATCCTGGGAGAGGCGATGCTCTTCGTAACGGGCGCGATTACGCGCATGGGCGAGGTGAGCGAAGGCAACACTGTCTCGGATTTCGAAGAAGAGGAAATCCGCAGGAACCTCTCGCTGTCAACCGCGATCCTGCCCGTCGAATTCCAGGATCACAAGATTAACATCCTGGATACACCTGGCTATACCGATTTCATCGGCGAGGTCATCTCCGCATTAAGTGTAGCGGACAGCGCGGTTCTGCTGATCGACTCGGTTGCAGGGATTGAGGTGGGAACAGAACTGGTCTGGAACTACTGTGATGAATTCAAGCTGCCGCGTTTTGTGATGATCAGCAAGATGGATCGGGAAAACGCCAATTTCACGGCAGTGTTGAGCTCATTAGAGCAACTATCTGGTGAGGCAACCTTCATCCCGGTGCATTTACCCTGGGGCGAAAAACAGGATTTCAAGGGCGTCATCGATTTGTTCACGATGAAAGCCCGCGAAGGCGATGGCACTTCTAGTGCGGACATTCCGGATGAATATGTCGATCAAGCCGAGGAGGCGCGTATCGCGTTGGTCGAGGCGGCTGCGGAAGGCGATGATGCCCTCCTCGAGAAATATCTCGAGGGTGAAGAGCTTTCCAGCGTTGAGATCACCCGGGGTTTCAGAGCTGCGGTGAAGGAAGGTCGTTTCATCCCCGTTTTCGTCAGCGCTGCTTCAGATGCTATTGGGCTGGCGCCATTTATGGAAGCGCTGATTGAACTGGTGCCTTCTCCAGCGGATGCCGAGCCCAAGAAGGCGAAGGGGGCCCAAGGCGAGGAGCTGCTTGAGAACAAGGACAGTGATGCGCTGGCAGCTTATGTATGGAAGACAACTGCCGACCCCTTCGTGGGCAAGTTGACCTATATGCGAATCTTTTCGGGCGTACTATCGGCAGATACGCGTGTATGGAACCATTCACGCAATGAAGAGGAGCGGCTGGGTTCACTGTATGTCATGCGGGGGAAAGAACAGATCAGCGTCGAAACCCTGCATGCCGGTGATATTGGCACCGTGGCAAAACTGGGTGAAACGGCGACGGGTGATACGCTGGCTGATAAAGGCCATCCGATTGAGGTTGTTCGGCCCGAGTATCCCAATGCACTCTTCTCCGTCGCGGTAAACCCCAAGACCCAGGCTGATTCCACCAAGATAAGCCCGACACTCACACGCCTCTGTGAAGAGGACCCAACGCTCTCCTGGAACCAGGAGCCAAGCACCAATCAGACGATATTGCAGGGCATGGGCGACCAGCATATTGATGTGGCCATCCGAAAAGCCGAATCCAAATTCCAGGTCAGTCTAGAGACTGAGGTCCCCAGGGTGCCCTACCGTGAGACGATCACGAATGTGGGTCATGCTCAGTACCGTCACAAGAAACAGACGGGTGGTGCGGGACAGTTCGGTGAGGTTCATCTGCGTGTCGAACCGCTGGAGGAAGGGGAATTCGAATTCAAGAACGAGGTCTTCGGCGGCGCGATTTCACAGGGCTTCATGCCTGCTATTGAGAAAGGTATCAAAGGCGTTATGAAGCAGGGCGTCGTGGCAGGCTATCCAGTTGAAAAAGTCAAGGTGGCGATTACGGATGGTAAAGAGCACCCGGTAGACTCGAAAGCCGTTGCGTTTGAGGTTGCCGGCCGCGAAGCCTTCAAGCTCGCTGTGAACGATGCCGCACCGGTGCTGTTGGAGCCGATCATGAACATGCGTGTGATGGTTCCAGAAGCCAACATGGGCGACGTTTTGGGTGATTTGAACACCCGCAGGGCGCGTGTGCAGGGTATGGAGACCGATCGCGGCCGCAGTATCGTGACGGCGCAGGTACCGCTGGCCGAGATCCAACGGTACACGACCGATCTGCGCTCAATCACGGGAGGCCGGGGGGTCTTCGAGATGGAGTTGGATCACTACGAAGTGGTTCCTCACCATGTGGCTGAGGAGATCATCGCCGCCAAGGCGAAAGGAGACCAAGGAGAAGCAGAAGACTGATTCTGCATTGACCCCATCGGGCCGGGAGAACCCCGGCCCGTTCTTTATTGTGGATGGATCGGGTATGAAACGCGTGAAAGTGATCAAGGCTTTGATCAGCCTGGCAGGGATCCTGCTTGGATTATGGCTTTCGCTGGGTGGCCTGGAACTGCGTATCCTTGGGTCGTATCTCGGCTGGCATCAGCAGATTGCGCTGCTCTCCTACCCTGAACACTTACTCCGCATCGACGGCATTGCGGTGGGAGGGATGGTTGCCCTGGCGTGGCCGATGGTCGTGTTTGGTTCATCATGGGGTGGAGCGTTGATCGGTTTCTGGATCGGAGAGCGTTGGAGCGTGCCGGCGATGCTCCTTCTTTCTATCCTCGCACTTCCTTTCACCTATGCCGGCACGATACTGGGTTTCATTCTACTGATTCTGTTTTTAACTGCCCCTGAAATTCGGCAGCCCAGCACCGATTGAATCAATGAATCCTGAATTCGAACCTGTCCGATTCATAGGCGAGCAGATCGAGGTGGATTTCGAAGAAGCTCCACTGTTGACGAAGAAGCCCGGCGTCCCCGATATATTTATCTGGGAGGGCCAGCGCTTTGATGTCAAGCGTGTGCTGGGCGAGTGGTTTGATTATGGACGGAAGGGTCGCAAGTCGATGAACATGCGACCTGAGAATCAGCGTAAAGCGGAACGACGGGGCTCATGGGGGGTTGGGCGCTATTATTTCCGGGTCGAGGTTATGAACGGGCGAATATTCGATATCTACTACGACCGTGCCCCTGAAGACGCTGCTGATCGTCAGGGGCACTGGTTTGTCTGGCGCGAATTGAAATATGCCTCGTAGTCGTTGGACTGCGGGCAGTTCTAAGAGGATTGCTTTCCTTCGATAATCGCCAGGAGGATACCGGCAGCCAACCCGAGACGCCGGTCTAATTGAATCGGTCCTGGCGAGAAGTGCATCTTCATCTCATAGCGGAACAAGTGAAATTGCTGTTGATAATTTGCGAGCACCGATTCGCTCGCATCGATCGCCTCATAGCGCTGTGGAAGTAATGAACCGAGCAGGAACCTGCGCAGGAGTGCAAGTCCGGCGCTTTCCTCCCTGATGCTGGCGATGACCTGATCCATCGGATCTAACACCTCCCAGACATCGCGCACCAGCGAACTCCATCCCTTCCTTCGCAGTGCGCCGACTTTCTGCACGGAGGTTTGATCGGTAACATCATAGGCCGCCGCGAAGTCGATGACCTGCCTGGCTTGAATCCATAAGAGCTCGCTGCTCTTGCTCTCATCCGAGAAGACACGGATATCTTCACGAAGCTTAAACATTTTCTGCTCAGAGTAAAGGCCGAGCTGACCATCGGGTGTGTACACCCGAACCTTACCGGTTAGCGCCAACACCTGTCTCTTCAAAGTGTAGCTGTCGTATGTGAATACTGTGTACATCCAGAGCTCCTTGAGGTCGATTGTGATCCAGGCAAGACGATAGACCACAGGACCGAGTTTGTAAACAGGCCTTTCGTCTCAGGCCAGGCGCATTTTTACGAAAAGGCGCGGCGCGAGATACGCGACCCATAGGCCGACCAGCGCGTAGCGTACGAATCTGAAAATAGCCCCCAGCAGCTCGGGTTCTGTAGGTAACAGCACGCGCAAACCGAAGAAAAGCAGGATCAGCCCGATCAAGCCGAGGATATAGCGACCGATAAGCTGGCCCCATGTCCCTTCGGGCTTGAATTGACCCCAATCGAGCAGCAGGATCGCGCCGACTGAAATGCCGAAGAAGGTTGCGACATTGGCAATAATGGCATCGGCGCTGGTCGGGTCGATTGGGTCGGATTCTTCAACTGCCGCTGCGGCTTGATCAATCCATGCAGTAGGGATGGCTCTCTCACGCGTAACGTAAAGGCTGCCCAGGCCGAGTCCGAGCAGAAGCAGCGCTGCAAGTGCCACGAGCAGGATCTGTCTGCCGGTGCTCAAGTCACGCAATTGATTTTTGATAGGCTCCCAGAAGCGAATAAACGCCCAGAGGATTAATCCTCCGACCAGTAAGCCGGCAATGCTGTCTGCAGGGAAATGGACCCCGAGATAATTGCGCGAGATGGAAATCATGAAGATCAGGAATACCATCAGCGTGCGGATCCACCATTTCCTGCTCCAGGCAGCGACCAATCCCCAAAGAACAATTGCGTTTTGCGCGTGGCCGGAGGGGAGTCCGAATGAAGTTTCGCTGCTGAACGCTCTGATTTCGTCGGAGACCCAGTAAGGACGTGGAAGACCGAAATGGATTTTCAGCGCGGCGTTGATGATCGCGCTGAGCAGCAGGCCGAGTCCAACACGTATACCGAGTCCGATATCTACCCACCAGAGGAAAATAGGCAGGATCAGCAGGTAAAAGTCTTCAGTGCCCAGGAACGTAAAAAACTGCATGACAGGCGCCAACCACGTTCCAAGAGACTGCATCCACTGGATGACCGGGATTCCCCATTCAAGGATCGGGTTCATGTTCGCATTCTCCCTTCAGGAGGGTTGTTCAATCGTTCAGAGTCTGGATGAATTGGGCTGCTCTTTGAAAGACTCGCTCGCGTTCAGCATCGCAGGTGATGATGTGACCGCTCCGGTCGACAGTGAATGTCTCTTTCCGACTGCTGCCAACCGTATCAAAAATCTGGTGCATCTGCTCGACGGGGATGAAGTCGTCGCTGGTTGAGTGCATCATCAGGATGGGCGCATTCACCCCTGGCAGAAGCGGCTCAAGCTGGCGGACAAGCTGGCCGAACTGGTAAACTGCTTGAGCGTTATAGGCATCGTAAGCCACGCGCTCTTTAAGTGCTTCGTTGTCGAACCAATCTGGCAGACCCTTGGGGATGGGGGGGAGAAGGGGTCCGAGGATTTTCAGGAACGGATAGACGATCCTGTAAATAGGGTTTGGGGGCAGGTCATTCGGGGTCGACATCGTAATGATGCCGGCCACCTCAACCTGAGCTGAGAGAAGCAGACTCAAAACTCCGCCCGTTGAGAACCCGGCAAGGACGATCGCATCACAATCTGACAGAAGAATAGCGTAGCCGTCCTCGACTGAATACAGCCAGTCCTGCCAATGAGTCGTGGCGAGGTCTTCGAGCGAGGTCCCGTGGCCAGCCAGTCGAACGCCAAGGGTACTATATCCCTTCTTTGCCAGGTAGGCACCCATCTCGCGGACTTCCTGTGGGCTGGCGGTGAAACCATGGGTCAGCAGCACGCCGGTTTTCCCTGCACGATAGAAGAAGGGTTCGGCTCCGGGCATGATAACGCTCATGAAACGTCCACACTCCATTCGTGCACGAATGAGGTGATGCGCTCGAAAACCAATTCGCGCTCTGCATCACGCGGCAGATTGTGGCCGCTTTTTTCAACCCATTCCAACGCCTTATCTTTTGAACCCAGATGCTCGAAAACATGCTCGGCGTTCCCGGGTGGAACACTGCTATCGTTGCGCGAGTAAATTAACAGCGTCGGGGCAAGGACCTCATGGAGAGAGGCACGGGTCTGCTCGACGAGATCGTGGAGTTCGGCGATAGCGTGAACCGGTTGGACCGGGTAATGAAGATTCAACGCCTCGGCTTCTTTATCGTGCCAATCGGAGGGCTCTTTGGGATGTCTGTACCGCCAGACATGGCTGAGAGGTTTGAGTATCGGGCGCAGCCGGCCGACGAGACCCGGGAGCGATGCGGGCGCAGCCATGGCGACAATGCCAGAGACCGGGAAGTTTCTGCCCACGTTCAGTGCCAGCACGCCACCCATCGAAAGGCCTACAATGAAGATCTGCTCACATATGTCGCTGAGCAAGGCATAGCCGTCTTCAACATTGGCGATCCAGTGTTCTTTGCGGGCGCGGATCAGATCCGAAGGCGCTGTGCCATGCCCGAACAGGCGTACTCCCAGTGCTGTAATGCCCCGGGAGGAGAGGTGCCGACCCAGCCAACGCATCTCCTCAGGAGCACCGGGAAAGCCGTGGACAAGCAGGCAGCCTGACTTACCGCCCGAATATAAAAATGGCTGTGCCCGAGGTTCAAGCAGTTTCATCCAACCACATCCAGGGTGCGGTCCAGCGAGGTCAGCGTTTCCTGTCCGTCATTCGTGATGAGGAGATTGTCTTCGATGCGCACACCGGCAGAGCCGAGCATATAAATCCCCGGCTCGATTGTGAACGTCATGCCCGGTTCCAACGCATACATTTCTCCGGAGCGTATGTTGGGCGGCTCATGAGCCTCGAGCCCGATGCCATGACCGGTGCGGTGGATGAAGTACTCGCCGTAGCCCGCCTCCTGGATTACCTGGCGGGCAGCCTGATCGACGGCGTGACAGGTGGCGCCCGGACGGGCTGCAGCCCGTCCGGCGGCGTTGGCTTCCAACACGATCTGGTGGATCAGGTTTAATTCGGGATCGACATCGCCAACCGCGAAGGTTCGCGTGATGTCGGAAATGTATCCGTTTGATCGCGCCCCCCAATCCAGAATCAGCACATCGCCGGGAGCAAGCATGCGTTCTGTGGGTGTCGAGTGAGGCAATGCGCTGTTCGGGCCGGAAGCGACAATGGGCTGAAATGGCAGTTCTGGTTCCGAGCCAGCGCGCAGCAGCTGGACGACGAGTTCTGCTGCCAGATCGTGCTCGCTCATCCCGATTTTGATCAGCGGCAGAGCAGCGATCAAGGCTGTTTCAGCTATGTCCACGGCCTTGCGCATGGCCTCGATTTCGGACGGACCCTTCTTTTCGCGCAGTGCAGTGAAAAGCTCGACGCCCGACTGAAATTCCCATCGGGGTGCCGATGAACTGAGCAGATCGAACTCGAGGTACCGGAAGATGAGCGGTTCGATGGCGATCAAACGTTGATCAAAGCCGATCATGGCCGTCGCTTGCTCGAATGCTGCCGACCGGGAGGCATCATCCTCGCCATAACTGAAGACGTTCAGCGCAGTACCGGCCGCCTCCAGCCGGTCACTTTCCATCTCGGGCAGGATCACAACTGGCGTCTTTTCTCTGGGCACGATCAGGACCACCGGGCGTTCCATCAGGTGGAATGACTGTCCGGTGAGGTAGAAAAGAGTGGGTCCGGGGATCATAACGGCCCCATCAAAACCATAAATTTCAATCTGCGTTCGCAGCATGTCGATACGCTCGAAGTTCATGTTTCCTCCAATGAGGCCATTATAGCGTTGGTGGTTTTCAACACAAAATTCAGGAGCCTCAATGCAGCTTTTACGAGCAGGTGCGGATTGCGCACCTTGACAGCGTCTCTTCGGGGAAGGTACAATCATCAAACCCATCGCGGGCCTGTAGCGCAGTTGGGAGCGCGCATCAATCGCACTGATGAGGTCGCGGGTTCGAATCCCGCCAGGTCCACTCGTGCATGGGCCCATGGCGCAGCTGGGAGCGCGTCTCAATGGCATTGAGAAGGTCGTGGGTTCGAATCCCACTGGGTCCACCTGACAATTCTATAAACGACCAGGGCAGGAGTAGTAGGCTATCCGCTAGCGAGCCGGGGAGGGTGTGAGCCCGGCGTGGTGTCTGCGGAACACCGTGGCTGAACTCGCCTGCCGTCCTGGATTAAGGACAGGTCCTTCCGGTGAATTGGATTAGCCGGAAGCGGGTTCACCCGTTATCGTGATCGAGCGGTCCAGCAACAGCTGGTCAACCAGGGTGGTACCGCGGAGGTCCCCTTCGTCCCTGCAGGGCGGAGGGTTTTTCTTTTTCTAGTGGATGGTAATTATCAACGACTCAGCAGGAGCGTGGATGATGGCAGAGCAGACGGAAGTGAAAATGGAGCGTTATGAGCCTTCGGAAATTGAGAGCCGCTGGCAGTCTCGCTGGGAGCAGGATGAACTGTACAAGGCCGAGATCGATGAGGGCCGTGAAAAATTCTACTTTCTCACCATGCTTCCGTACACCTCCGGTGACCTGCACATCGGCCACTGGTATGCGATGGCGCCCTCGGACGCACGGGCGCGTTATCTGCGCATGCGTGGCTACAATGTGATGTATCCGATCGGTTTCGACGCATTCGGACTGCCGGCTGAGAACGCCGCCATCCAGCGTGATATCCATCCGAAAGAATGGACCTATGCCAACATCAAAAATATGCGCCGGCAGCTTCGCAGCATGGGCGCGATGTGGGATTGGTCCCGTGAGGCGATCTCCTCCGATCCCGAGTTTTACCGCTGGACACAGTGGTTCTTCTTGAAGATGTTCAAGAACGACATCGCTTATCGCAAGATGTCGCCGGTTGATTGGTGCCCGCACTGCAACACCACGCTAGCAAGGGAACAGGTCATTGGCGAGAACCGCGTCTGCGAGCGCTGCAAAACGCCGGTGATTAAGAAAGACTTGGAGCAGTGGTTTTTCCGCATCACGGACTATGCCGATGAACTGCTGAACTTTGACTTCGTCGATTGGCCTGAACCGGTGAAGATCCTGCAGACAAATTGGATTGGCCGCAGTGAAGGCGCACGCGTCGTTTTTAAGACTGAAGATGATGATGAAATGGAGGTCTTCACCACACGTCCTGATACGCTCTGGGGTGCCACCTTCATGGTGCTGGCGCCTGAGCATCCGCTGGTCCAAAAACTCACAACTCCCGAACTTGAGGCTGAGGTGCACGCCTATGTCCATGAGGCTGTGCGACAGACGGATGTCGAACGCGAATCGCTGGACAAGGAAAAGTCCGGTGTCTTTACCGGTGGTTACGCGATCAATCCGGTGAACGGTGAGCGCATCCCGGTCTGGATCGCGGATTACGTGTTGATGACGTATGGCACCGGTGCGATCATGGCTGTCCCCGCTCATGACCAGCGGGATTTCGAATTTGCCCGCAAATTCGGGCTGGAGATCCGACCGGTGATCCTGCCTGAAGGGTACGACTCGCTGGACGGTAAGCTGATGGAAGAGGCGCTGCCGGAGTACGGCGAAATGATCAACTCCGGGCCGCTGACCGGGACACCTGGGGACGAAGCTTTCGAAGCGGCAATCGAGTTCCTGGAGGAGCGTGGCACCGGGAGGGCGGCGGTGAATTACCGCCTGCACGACTGGTTGATCTCAAGGCAACGCTACTGGGGCGCTCCGATCCCGATGCTCTACTGTAAGAACTGCGGCATCGTTCCAGTGCCTGAAGATCAGCTGCCTGTGGAGCTGCCCGAGGGTATCGAGTGGAAGCCGACGGGTGAGAGCCCGCTCAAGTTCCACCCGACCTGGAAGCACACGACCTGCCCCGAGTGTGATGGGCCTGCAGAACGTGAGACCGATACGATGGACACGTTTATGTGCTCCTCCTGGTATCACCTGCGCTATCTGAGTCCGCATTACGATCAGGGGCCGTTCGACCCGCGCGAGTATGACTACTGGATGCCTGTGGATACCTACACTGGCGGTATGGAGCACGCCACCATGCACCTGATCTATACACGCTACTTCCACAAAGCGATGCGCGATATGGGCATCACCGAGGGCCCAGAACCCATGCTGCAGCTGCGAAATCAAGGTCAGATTCTGGGGCCCGATGGCCAACGCATGAGCAAATCGCGCGGCAATGTCGTTGATCCAGATGAGCAGGTAGCCACCTACGGTGCGGATGCAGTGCGTGCCTACCTGATGTTCGGCTACCGCTGGACGGAAGGCGGACCGTGGAATCCGGACAACATTCAGGGTGTCGTGCGCTGGTTGAATCGAGTTTGGAGCCTGGAGTTGGAAACGGATAAAACCGGAGATACCAAGGTCCATCAGGAACATGTGCGCGCACTGCAGCGAAAAGTTCACCAAACCATCAGGCAGGTTTCCGAGGATCTGGAGCAGTTCGAGTTCAATACCGTAATCTCAGCGCTGATGGAATTGACGAATGAAATCCTGGCCGCGCGCGATCGTGGCATGGCGGGCGATGCAGTGTACGAACAGGCGGTAGACACGCTGCTGCTATTGATGGCCCCATCAACGCCGCATATCGCCGAGGAGCTCTGGTCTCGCCGGGGAAACGAGTACTCGATCCATAGTCAAGGTTGGCCTGAATTCGATCCTGATCTGGCCGCCGAAGAGCAGATTACGCTCATCGTGCAGGTAAACGGCAAAGTGCGCGACCGCATTGAGGTTCCTGCAGAGATTTCTGAAGAAGAGGCGAAGGAATTGGCGCTCGGCAGTGAAGTCGCCCAGCGGTTCATGGAGGGCAATGAGCCGCGCGACGTGATCTATGTGCCGGGCCGGTTGGTGAATATCGTTGTTTAGGGATTAGTTGAGTCCCCGGCACTGGTACAGTGCCGGGGACTGGTCCTAAAAGGGGGAGATCCATGCCAAGACGAAAACTTAAGTTCGTGCCAGGTGAGATCTACCATCTCTACAATCGTGGGGTGGGGAGATCGCCAATCTTCGCTGCCCCTGATGACTACTACTTTTTCACAACGAAGATATGGTCTTACAGTCGATCATTGAAGATTCCAATCTTGGCTTGCTGTCTCATGCCAAATCATTATCACCTGGTTGTATCGCAAGCTGGCGACACACCAGCTGGGCAGCTTCCGCAGCGCGTCTGCAATTGCTACAGCAAGCGATTTAATCGGCGTAATGAGAGGAGCGGAACACTATTTCAAGGGCGCTATCGCGCGAAACATGTCCAGACTCAGGAGTACCTTGAACAGGTATGCGCATACGTGCACCTGAATCCAGTTCTCGCTGGTCTTGTTAAGAAACCTGAGCATTGGCCATATTCTGACTACAATCGATGGATTGGAAGTAGTGTTGCAATTGATCCGATGAAGATTCACAGTGATCTCGGTCTGAAGCTCGGAGGAGATTACCGGCAAGTGGTAGCTGCGATATTGAGCGACAAGAGGGAATTGCAATCATAGACTGGAATCGTTTCATGCCACCTGCTGAGTCCCCGGCACTGGCACAGTGCCGGGGACTGGTTGAGAGTTAACCCCGATTTTGCATCACGCTTACACGGGGCGTACAATCGGTTGGTCCAATTAAAAAATAAGGAGAGCAAAATGAAACGTGAAGTGATCGCAGCCGAAGGGGCTCCCGCCGCCATCGGACCCTACTCTCAGGCAATCAAAGCCGGCATGTTTGTCTTCGCCTCCGGTTCGCTCGGAATCGATCCAGGAACCAGTGAATTCGTCCCTGGCGGTGTGGAAGCACAGACGCGTCAATCGCTGGAGAATCTCTCCGCAGTCTTAATTGCGGCGGGCACATCACTGACGAACGTGGTGAAGACGACTGTTTTTCTGGCAGATATCGACGATTACACCGCCATGAATGGCGTTTACGCAGAGTATTTCCCGGAGGCGCCACCCGCTCGATCGGCAGTACAGGTGGCGGCGCTGCCGAAGGCGGCAGAGGTCGAGATCGAGGTCATCGCGCTCATTCCCGCATAACCATTTAAACGAGTGAACAACCCCCGGTGTAGTCGGGACACAACGGCAGGTTCCGTTCTGCAGTTGCGTGAGGCTAGAGTATCGGGGAATTTTCTCCTGCAACTCATACCGCTTCCCGGTAGGTGCGTTGATCCCAACTCAGAGAGGCTTCGATGTCAGGAAAACTTGTGCTCGTCGTTGATGATGAACCGAACATTGTCGATCTGACGACCCTCTACCTCGAACGTGAGGGCTTCAGCGTCGAGTCGGCCGGCGATGGGCTCAGCGCGCTGGAGATCGTCGAGGAAAGCTCACCGGCTTTGATCGTGCTCGACATCATGCTGCCCGAGATCGATGGATTCGAGGTTTGCCGGAGAGTGCGCGCGGATAGTGACGTTCCTATCCTGATGCTCACCGCTCGCGACGATGATATCGATAAGATTGTCGGGCTCGAATTAGGGGCCGACGATTACCTGACAAAACCTTTTAACCCGCGCGAGCTGGTCGCCAGAGTTAAAGCGATCCTGCGCAGGCTTGAACGTGAGCCGGATCAGCGCGATAAACCGCTTCGGATTGGGGATATCTCCATCGACCCGGCACGACGGCAGGTGCTCATCTCGGGAGAGCCGGCTGAACTGCGTGCCAAGGAATTCGATCTGCTGACCACGCTTGCTCAGAACGAGGGCATTGTTTTGAGCCGGGAACGGCTGCTCAATCTTGTCTGGGGCTATGATTTTTACGGTGAAAGTCGCACCGTAGATGTGCACGTGGCACACTTACGCAAGCACCTCGCCAGAAGTGAGAATGTCTCGATCGAGACGGTTACCGGCGTAGGTTATAAGCTGGTTGCCTGACAGACCGTGCTGAAATCACTGCACTCACGCATTTTTCTATCCTACCTCGTCGTGACCGCCGTCGTACTCCTCGTCGTCACTTTAAGTTTGCTGCTGATCCTCGTGCGCAGTCCATTTCTCGACCAGGCGACCTTACTGCAGCTTGAGCGCAGCCTGCCACAGATCATACGCAGACAGGGCCAGATCCTGCTGGAGTTACCCCAGGATCAGCTTGAGCGTGCCGTCGAGGTGCTCGACCAACGATTGGGAAGCCGCGTGATCCTGGTCGATCAGGGCGGCGAGACGCTTGTCGATAGCCGCGCTCAAGAAGGCGAGATTCCCGAGGATGTGCGCCGGGAAGCAGCCTCGAGTCCCGCAAATACGCGCGGCCGATTCACGAGCGGTGATCAACGCTGGATTTACTTGAGCCAACCGCTTGATGAAGGTCATGCCATGCTTGTGGCAACTCCCCGGATCCGGTTGGGGACCTTCCGGGTGTGGGGTGATAGTTTTATGCGGCCGATGCTGCTGGCAGGTGGCATCGCGCTGATCGTGTCGATCCTG
The DNA here is from genome assembly GCA_965603565.1 of uncultured Anaerolineales bacterium. Taxonomy (GTDB): domain Bacteria; phylum Chloroflexota; class Anaerolineae; order Anaerolineales; family E44-bin32; genus E44-bin32. The sequence continues at coordinate 44,220 of CBFDDM010000011.1, forward strand.
CTCTCGTTCCTTATCGCCCGTTGGATTGCATCCCCACTTGATCATATCGCTCAGGCTTCACGCGCCGTCGCGGCCGGTAACTACGAGCATCAATTGAAAGTTGCAGGTCCTGAAGAGATTCAGAGTCTGGCGTCGGCATTTAACGAGATGGTGCATGAAGTGGAGACCAGCCAACAATCGCAGCGCGATTTTGTCGCCAACGTCTCGCATGAACTGAAGACGCCGCTGACCTCCATAAGCGGTTTCGCGCAAGCGATCCTCGACGGCACAGCCGGGGATCCTGAAGAACTGAGTCGGGCGGCACGAGTGATTCGCGATGAGAGTGAACGTTTGCAGCGATTGGTGAAGGATCTGTTGGACCTGGCGAGATTGGACAGCGGTCAAGTTAATTTCGACTTCCAACGGGTCGACTTGAACGCCCTCTTATCCGCCGTTGTTGAGCGTTTGAGCGTCAAAGCGGGTGAAAACAGGTTGAAAGTAGTCCT